>CAZQFD010000076.1:0-5679 GCA_964592535.1 uncultured Lachnospiraceae bacterium
AGAGAGTCTGGACGAGATAGCAGCCTTGAAGGCCTATTCCGAGCCTGTCACCTGTCTCATATATATGCTGACGGCGGGAGCTATGACGATATTTTTCGGAGGTGGCGCGGGAGATGCCATGACCTCACTTATAGGCGCGGCGGCGCTTTACGGTGCCGGCAGGTTTTTAAGCTTCGCTAGGATTCAAAACTTCATGACCGAATGCATAGAGGCCTTTCTCGTGGGGACGGTCATCTCATTTCTCATACGTCTCGGTATCGGAGAGGATTATGCCGCTATATCCATGGGCAATATCATGCTGCTCATATCGGGATCCGGACTCATGACTTCTATAAGAGACCTCATAAACAACGATATAATAAGCGGTATGATGGGTTTCATGGCTGCGCTCTTGGGAGCCGCAGCCATAGCGATAGGCTTCGTTACGGCCGGTATGCTGTTCGGCTGAAGAGGTCGAGGGTCTTTTTTGGAGGGCTAAAGATGGAGGTATTCCTCGTCCCTGTTGCCGCATCGTTCTTAGGCAGCTTGGGATTTTCCATGTATTATAAGGTGGATCTCAGACTTTCTGCTTTGAACGCGGCTTTCGCGGCCGTGGGATATTTTCTTTATGTTGTGCTCAGGACGGCCCTAGTGAGCGAGTTCTGGAGCAATCTTTGGACAGCGGCTTTTCTGACCGTAATGACTGAGCTTCTCGCGAGACTGCTTAAGGTGCCTACCACGCTTATGCTCGTCCCCATGCTCTTTCCCGAGCTTCCGGGAAGCGACCTTTATAACATGGCTCACAGCCTTTTTACAGGAGACCTCTCACTCTCCGTGTTCTACGGAAGGCGTCTCGCGATCATCATTGCCGCCCTCAATTTCGGGATAGTGCTCATCACCACGATCGTGAAGATATATACCAATATCTTCAGGCGGACGAGCTCCGAAAGCTATAAGGGCTATCGCTGAGCAAAAGTATCACAAAAAAAACGATCCGTTTAAAAGACATAGTCCCTGTTCTGTTGTAAAATAAAGAAAAGAGAAAGTCGGTGACACGACCGACATTGTTTTGTTGTAATGAAAAGACTGCTCGCCTTCTAGTCTCGGACACGGTGGAGTAGACGTGACATAACTAAGAGCGGACTTAAAAGAGAGCTTTTCATCTACGGTAAAGCTTTGACACAGACACATCGATATATCGATATATCGATATTTAAACGGGAGAGGGAAATGAGAGGAGTAGAGACGAGGATACAGGAGATCAGGCATAGGATCTTCACGGAAGTTGCGAGGCTTGCCTACGACGGAGATATCGATCTCGAAAAACGCATAGAAGAGCTTCCATATAAGATCATCCCCGGCGAGGTCGGAAAATACAGAAACAATGTATTCCTTGAGCGCGCGATCGTAGGACAAAGGCTTAGGCTTGCTATGGGGCTTCCCAGCAAGAGCGCGGCGGAACACGCGCCAATATCGGAGGGGATAGATGACGCTAACAAGCCGGAGACCTACTATACGCCGCCCCTTATAAACGTACTTAAATTCGCCTGCAACGGCTGCGACGAAAAGACTGTCAAGGTCACGGAAGGCTGTCAAGGCTGTCTCGCTCACCCCTGTGAGGAGGTCTGCCCCAAGAAGGCGGTGAAGCTGGATCTCGTAGACGGAAAGTCTCATATAGATCAGGAAAAGTGCATAAAGTGCGGACGCTGCGCTGAGGTATGCGCCTACAATGCCATCATCATACAAGAGAGGCCCTGCGCCAAGGCTTGCGGGATGGACGCCATATCTACTGATGAGAACGGCAAGGCAGATATAGACTACGATAAATGTGTCTCCTGCGGTATGTGTCTTGTAAACTGTCCGTTCGGATCCATATCCGATAAGTCGCAGATATTCCAAGTCATAAAAGCTATATGCGAAGGAGAGAGGGTATACGCAGCAGTAGCCCCGTCCTTCGTGGGACAGTTCGGTCCCAAGGTGACTCCCGGCAAGATGAGAGCGGCCATGAGGGAGCTGGGGTTTGCGGACGTATTCGAGGTAGCTATAGGCGCGGATCTCTGCGCCACACAGGAAGCCATAGACTTCGTGAACGAAGTACCCGACAAGAAGCCCTTCCTCGCGACGTCCTGTTGTCCCGCGTGGTCGGTCATGGCGAAAAAGCTATTTCCCGAGCAGGCCGAATGTATATCCATGGCGCTCACGCCAATGACGCTCTGCGCGAGGCTCATAAAATCAGAACATCCTGACGCAAAGGTCGTATTCGTAGGCCCTTGCTCCGCTAAAAAGCTCGAGGCCATGAGGCACTCGGTGCGCTCCGAGGTGGATTTCGTGCTTACCTTTGAGGAGATGAGCGGTATATTCGTGGCCAAGGAACTGGATATAGAGAGCTTGGAGGAGGAAGAAGGAGTCAATGACGCTTCCAAAGACGGGCGTAATTTCGCAATATCAGGAGGAGTTGCTAACGCAGTCGTAAATGTCATCCGCAATATGTATCCCGACAGAGAGATAAAGACCGTCAACGCCGAAGGACTCAAAGACTGCCGCAAGATGCTGACGCTCGCGAAGGCGGGCAAATATAACGGATACCTGCTGGAGGGTATGGCCTGCCCGGGAGGCTGTGTCGCGGGAGCGGGCACTATGCAGCCGATCAAAAAGTCGGCTACTCAGGTCAACATGTACGCGTCGAAGGCAAACCATGAAAACTCTAACGAGACCGAGCACGTAAAGGAACTTGAAAAGCTGGTAGATTAAGACTGAGACAAAAGGAGGAGCCATACGGTCTCGATGCTAAAGATCGAGATCTCGAGCGCAGAGATCCTTCATATACAGAAGGTCAAAAGGATGCAAAAGGCACAATATGCGGGGGGGGTCCCAACCCACATATCGTGCCTCTTTTTCTTGTGCGAAAAATATGCAAAACAGAGTGTCTTTTTTGCTTGACTTTTGGCTTTTGATGGTAGAAGATTATATAAAAGTAGCACTTTGTGGGGAAAAGTGTCAGAAAGTGGCAGATTTTTATGTTGATAGGCGAATACAATCACATGATCGATGCCAAGGGCAGGTTGATAGTACCTGTCAAATTTCGCGATGAGCTGGGGCAGAGCTTTGTGGTGACGCGAGGACTGGGAAGCTGTCTCACGATCTACCCCATGAAAGAGTGGGAGAGGCTCACCGAAAAGATAGCTGAGCTTCCTATCACGAATGAACGGTCTAGAAATTTTAAACGCTACATGCTCTCCGGTGCCTGCGAATGTGAACTGGACAAGATGGGCAGGATACTTATCCCTCAGAACCTTCGAGCCTCTGCGGGACTTACGAAGGAGGTCGTGCTCGCGGGACAGGATCGCTACATAGAGATCTGGGATAAGGACAAATGGGATTCTGTAAAGAGTAGCTTTGACGACATTGACACACTGGCCGAAACTTGGGAAGGATTGAGCGTTTGATATGTTCGAGCATCGCCCTGTGCTGCTTCGGGAAGTCATTGAAAATATGGATATAAAGCCGGACGGGATATATGTGGACGGCACGGTAGGGGGCGGAGGCCATTCCGAGGAGATACTTAAAAGACTCGGGGAAAGCGGGAGGCTTATAGGCATAGACAGAGATGACGAGGCCGTTCAGGCGGCTTCAAAAAGACTCTCTCGCTATGGGGACAGTTCCCGCGTAGTGAGAGGCAATTATGAGGATATGCCTGCTCTGCTTTTGTCGATGGGCATAGCTAAAGCGGACGGGATACTCCTAGATTTGGGCGTCTCATCTCATCAATTCGACGAAGGGGACCGGGGTTTTTCATATCGGACCGAGGCTCCGCTCGATATGAGGATGGATAGGCGTGACGTGCTTGACGCCTATAAGGTCGTGAACGAGTATGAGGAACGTGAGCTATGTAGGATAATAAGAGACTACGGAGAGGAACGCTTCGCAAATGAAATAGCGAGGCAGATAGTAAGAGAGCGGCAAAATGCTCCTATAACTACTACTACGGAGCTTGCAGATATAGTAAGACAGGCGATACCGGCGAGGGTGAGAAGGCATGGGGGACATCCCGCCAAACGTACCTTCCAAGCCGTAAGGATCGAGGTGAACAGAGAGCTTGAGATCCTTGAGGCTTCGATAGACGGTCTCATCGATCTTTTAAAGCCGAAGGGGCGCCTCCTCATCATCTCCTTCCACAGCTTGGAGGACAGAGTCGTGAAATCTGCCTTTAAAAAAGCGGAAGATCCCTGTATCTGTCCCAAAGACATGCCGATATGTGTCTGTGGGAGAAGACCGAAAGGCAAGGTAGTCACCAAAAAGCCCATAGTCGCATCAGAGGAAGAATTGAAAGAAAACAACAGGGCGCACAGCGCCAAGCTTAGGGTATTCGAGGCAAAAGGAGAGGTATAAGACTTTGGCGGTAAGGACAGGCTATAAAAATAAGGCCGCATACGATGCGCCCACATATACGGTCTATGGAAATACCGTAAAGATAGCCGAGCCTGAGCGAACGAAGCGGCATAGGAGGAGAGCGGCTGAGCCTGCCGTGAGGCCTGTGGCGGAGCATGAATACAGGAAGGACCTCAGGATAGGCCTCCCTACGGCGATCATGCTTTTCATCACCTTCGTAGCGGTCGTATTCATAGTATACAATTACCTCTATCTTTCCGCGTCCGTAGATACGCATAGGGATAATATCGAGACATTGCAGGCTCAGCTAGAATCACTGAAAAATGAAAATAACGCTCTCGAGCAGAGCATAGACACTTCCGTAGATCTGAGCTATGTCTATAACGTAGCGGTGAATGAGCTCGGCATGGTACACGCCGGAGAGAGCAACACCTTAGAATATCAGAGGACGGAAAGTGAATATGTAAGGCAATATGAAAGCATCACAAAATAAAAACGGAGGTAAAAAGAAAAAAGCCCCCACCTTCAATCGAATAATGAAGCGAAAGCTCATGGTATTCGCAGCCATAGTGATGTCCGTCCTGGGTGCGCTACTGATAAGGCTATACGCCATACAGGATGAAAATAACGAGGAATACAGTAAGATCGTCCTGTCGCAGCGTCAGGCGGAATATTCATCGACTACCATATTGGCTAAACGCGGCGACATCTACGATCGAAACGGAAACGTTCTCGCACAGTCCGAAAGAGTATATAACCTCGTCCTGGATCCCAGACAGATGTATGAATCCGAATATACCTCGGAGGACGGAAGCAAAAGAAGATATGTCGTAGAGCCTACCATACAGGCGCTCTGCGACTATTTTGGTTATGACAAGGATGAGCTGACGGAGATAGTGAGCAGCCACCCAGATTCCGCCTATGTGGTCTATCAGCGTTCGATGAGCTATGATGAGAAGCAGGGCTTTCTAAGCTATGTAGATGAAAAGACGGCCGAGTATCTCGCGAGCGATGACTCTGAGATAAGGAAGAATCAGATAAAAGGCGTGTGGTTCGAGGATGACTATGACAGAGTATATCCTTACGGAGAGCTGGCGAGCAGCGTGATAGGCTTTTCCTCGACTGACGGTTCCACAGGGACGGGCGGAGTAGAGCAGTATTACAATGACACGCTCGTCGGTACGGATGGGCGCGAATACGGTTATCTGAATGATGACGCTAATCTCGAGAAGGTCACGAGGGCTGCTGAAAACGGAGATTCCCTGATCCTCACCATAGATACAGATATTCAAGCCGTAGTTGAGAAATATC
>CAZQFD010000077.1:0-5641 GCA_964592535.1 uncultured Lachnospiraceae bacterium
CCGACAGACATATCTATCACGTTGCCGCGAAGCGCGAACGACTTAAACTCCTCGATAAACTTTTTCATGCTTCCTCTGCCATGTCTTGGCCTCATGACCCGCAGGCCGTGCTTTAGGTCTTTTCAGCCCTCCAGCTCCGCTATCATACCTACGCGTCTTTCATGATTTCCGCCCATGAATCCCGCGTCCAGCCATTCGTCTACTATCATCTTAGCGAGCTCCGTGCCTATCACTCTCGCCCCGAAGCAGAGCACATTGGAATCATTATGCTGCTTGCTAAGCTTCGCGCTGTAAGGCTCTGAGCAGCAGACCGCCCTTATGCCTTTTATCTTATTGCAGGCGATAGATATGCCGACTCCGGTGCCGCAGATCGCGATACCTCTATCGGCCTTACCTCCTATCACACAGTCGCAGACCTTCTTTGCATATACGGGATAATCCACGCTCTCATGTCCGTCCGTGCCGACATTTATGACCTCTATACCTCTGTCCTCGAGGTGCTTTATGATCTCGTTCTTAAGATCCGTTGCGGCATGATCGTTGCCTATAGCTATCTTCATATCTTCTCTCTTTCGTATGATCTTTATGCTTATCTTTCTTTATATCTCAACAGATACCCGTCGGTCTTTTTTCAGGCCGTCTTGATATTCAAAGGCTTTTCATCTCGGCTCGTAGCTCTCCGGAGCATAGTGCAGTATGGTACTTCCCATGTTCTCGAACTCGAACGGGATATAAATGAGCTCCTTCATAGCCTCTATGAGCGCGGAGCGCTTTTCCTTTTCCACATAAAAAAGCAGGAATCCGCCTCCACCGGCTCCCAAAAGCTTTCCTCCTACGGCTCCCGCCGCCTTGGCTTTTTTATACATCTCGTCAATGGCGTCGGTGCTTATGCTGTTCGTTATGCCTCTTTTCAGCTTCCAAGTATGGTCTAAGAGCCGTCCGAACTCCTTTAGGTCCTTGGTCTTATCTATCAGTACGGCCTCAGCCTCATCTACTAAAGAGCGCATTTCTTTAAGCTCTGCGATCTTTTCCGGCAAAGCCTTCTGCATACCCTTTTGTATATCGTAGGAGAACCTGGAAAAGCCCGTGAAAAAGAGCGCGAGATCATCATTGAGGTCTCTCTTCCTCTCCGGAGAGACGATCACCGGTCTTACGGTATATCCGTCTGCGTTAAAGTCAATGCGGTTAAGTCCCCCAAAGGCCGTGGCTATCTGATCTTGGAGCCCTCCGGCCTCCCCACAAAGCTCTCTTTCCAGATAGATGGCTCCATCCGCGAGCTGTCTCTTCCCCGCATACTTTCCCTTAAGAGCATAGAAGGCGTTCAGCATACCCACAGCGAAGGAGCTCGATGTACCCAGTCCCGACCTCGCCGGAAGGTCCGCGTCATAGGTGAGCCTGAGCTCATGCATATCCATCATCTTCATGGCATTCCTGATCGCGGGATGTCTGATGTCCTCAGGGCGGCCCACTCTCTCTACTTTGGAATATATTATCTCGTTCGTATATTCGAAGAAGCGGGGAAGGTGCCTTACGCTCACATAGCAATATTTGTCGAAGGTCGTGCTCAGCACAGCTCCGCCGTGTTCCTTATAAAAATCTGGAAGATCCGTCCCTCCTCCGAAAAAGGACATACGGAAAGGGGTCTGTGTGATGACCATATCAATCGGCCTCCGCGCTTACATAGCTAATGACGGCGTTATCAGCTACCAAGCTTGCCGCGAGCCACGCCCTGCACCTTATGGCTGCCTCGTCCTCGTCATAGGTGGCATTCACGGTATCCATGTCTACTCCGTTCACCGAGGCCCAAAGCTCGAGGTTTTCATCATCCGCCTCTAGTCCCTCCGCGTCGCAAATGGCCTCACTCACGAGATACTGTCTTGCCTGTTCCTCACAGTTTTCTCTTATACTTTCTCTGTATTCATCCAGGCTATAGCCGTATATAGAGAGGTATTCGCCAAGACTTATGCCGTAACTCGAGCGCAGCATGGTGTCGTCGGAAATGATCGTCTCATCCATACGCCACTGTATAGCCTCCTCACTCGGCGTTATCGTCCCACAGTTCTCCATGACCGCGGAGAGAGCGTCATCATAAAGCGAGAACTCCGCGTTCAGATCCTCCTGCTCCTGAAGGACTCCTCTCACATATTCGATATATTCCCCCGCCGTGTCGCAGTCCTCATTCAGCTCGGCCGCGAGAGCGTCCGTAAGCTCCTGCTGCACCCAGACGCTGTTCATGGTGATATGGAACACGGCGTCCTTACCGGCAAGTTCCTCCGTATATGTCTCCGGGAAAGTGACGTCTATATCTCTCTCTTCTCCCGCGGTCATCCCGACTATACCGGATTCAAAGCCGTCGATATATCCTCCTGATCCCAGCACAAAGCTCTGTCCTTCCGCCGAACCGCCGTCAAAGGCTTCTCCGTCTACATAACCCACGAAGTCGATATTGACCGTGTCACCGTAAGCGGCGGGCGCGTCTGTCTCCTCCAGATAATTAGGGAGCACATACTGCTCTATAAAGATGAGAGCGTCGTCCTCTGTTATAAGGGCAGCCTCCTCCGTCTCCACGGTTATACCCTTATATTCCCCGAGCGTGACCTCTCCCAATGATCCGGGCTTTGAGGGCGAAAGCGCCGCTATCTCGGCGTCTATATCCTCCAATGTATCGGTCTCAGTGCTCTCCTCCACAGTGTCCTCCGTCTCAGTATCACTCGTGCTCCCGCAGGCTGTGAGCATGACCATACTGAGCGCCGTCAGCATAGCCGCAAGACCGAGCTTCTTCTTTATACCAAGTTTTTTTGACTTCATGTCCTCTCTCCTATAGTGTTTTCAGTTTTCAATCATCGAGCCACGCGGGACTGGGCCAATATCTAAAATATACCTTAGCTATCATCTTATCCTCGGCGATATACGGGTCGTTCCAATAGCGGGCGTCGCCTGAATTGTTCCTATTGTCTCCCAGCATAAAATAATGTCCTTCAGGTACCTCAAAGCTCATATCATCTGTATAGAGCATAGCTTCCTTTAGATAAGGCTCATCCAGCTTTTCGCCGTTTACATAGACGGCGGCGGTCACGAGCTTAGTGTCATCTTCCACATAGCCTATCGGGGCTTCCGTGATCTCAGAGGCGCTGACCGAGCCTTCCGCTTTTATCTCGATGACATCTCCCGGAACGCCTATGACGCGTTTTACGTAATAGAGCGTCTCCGGCCTCTCTATCTCCTGTCCGCAGTAAGGGCATACCTCAGGAGCGTCTCCCTCCCCCATGGCCGTCTCGCAGTTTTCACATATCCATCCGAAATCGAAGATGGCTATATCTCCACGCTCGGGGCTGCCGAAGGTATAGGCTAACCGAAGCCCTATGACTCGGTCACCCTCCATGATGGTATCTTTCATAGACCCTGTAGGAACAGTAGAATTGGCGATGATGAAATTATTCAACAGGAAGGCGATGATAAAAGCCGCGATGATTATCTGTATCCAGCTTATTATCTCAGATCTGAGGTTCGTTTTTTCTTTTATAGCTTCTTTTTCCTTCTTCATTGGCCTACCCTTTTTTCAAGACTTTATAATACCGTAAGCAGTCTGACTTTTCAAGACGCCCATATTAAAACTTATCTTAAGGCTCTCGGAAAAATATGAAGGCGTCTGCCGTTTCGCAAACGCCTTTCATATCGTATAAAGTTTATATGAGAGATCAAAATTTCGGCTTTACATCCTTAGGGATGGGGGAGACATATCTCTTTCCTCCGGTCTTTTCTTCGAACTCGGCTTTTGCCGCCTTTAGGATCTCGGGGTCTTCGATAGCGTCTATAGCGGAGCCCGCCATGACCTTTCCCGCGTAGAGCATACCCTTCTTCGCGAAACTGCTCTTCCCTACTGTCACGGTCTGCCAGCTGTGCATGGGTGTGCCGGAAGCCATAGTGCAGGCCGTCACCTGAGCAACGGGGCAGACCTGACTCACGTCTCCTACATCTGAGGATGCGAAGCTGCTCCCTTCCGAAGCCATCGGCATGACCACATCGTGCAGAGCGGCGTCTTTGTTTTCAAGGAGGGCGGCCTTCTCCTCAGGATCCTCGACTGCCTCGGCAAGTTCCTCAAAATAATGATCCTTAAACTGAACTGTCGCCTTTATAGCCTCCGCATAGCCGATCTCCTCCCTCGTATATTTAGGTAGCTCAACTTCTTTAAGGTTTTTATACATCACCTTTGCGAGGCTCTCTATTATGAGAGTATTCGAGGTGGCTTTTATGAACTCTATCTCTACCCTTGTATCGGTCATGAGCGCGGCACCCTGAGCTATCCTGTTGACTCTTTCACAAAGCTCTCTCACAGCGTCGAGCTTAGGCGCCCTCATAAGATACAGTACTTCAGCATAGGACTGCACCACTCCGGGACTTACCCCGCCCGCGTCGGTTATAGCATAATGGATCCTGTTGTCGGAAGGTATATGCTCGCGCAGGTACTGAACTCCCGTATTCATGAGCTCTACCGCATCCAACGCGCTGCGTCCAAGCTCCGGAGCCATGCCGGCATGAGAGGAGAGCCCGTAAAAATGATAGGCTATCTGATAGTTGGCGTTAGTAGAACTCATGGCCACGGCGTTCAGCTCCCCAGGATGCCAACTGAAAGCCATATCCAGATCATCAAACACACCGTCTCTCGCCATGAAGCCCTTGCCCGCTCCACCTTCTTCCGCGGGGCAGCCGAGGAACTTGATGGTACCTTCCTTGCCTGTGGCTTTCAGATATTCCTTCACCGCTATAGCGGCGGCGAGGGAGCCAACGCCCAGCAGATTGTGCCCGCATCCGTGCCCGGGCGCGCCCTCTGTCACCGGGTCTTTCTCCGTGACCCCGGCCTTCTGGCTCATACCGGGCAGAGCATCATATTCTCCCAATATGCCGATGACGGGATGTCCCTTTCCGTAGCTCCCTGAAAACGCCGTCTCGATACCGGCAAGGTCGGTCTCCACCTCAAAACCCTCCGCTTTAAGGACTTCGATGATATGCTCTGTCGCATAGCTTTCTCTGAATTTCGTCTCGGGATGATCCCATATACAGTCACTCAGGTCCTCCAAGACTTCTTTTTTTGCGTCGATCTCGTCTAAAGCATCTCTTTTTGTATACATTTTTCTTTACTCCCGCTTAATTAAAAGACGCCAATGAAGAGCAAGCCTCCATTGGCGTCTGATTTAAAGATCCGTTTGAACGGAATTATAAGCTCAAACGAGCTTTTCGTCAACGACTTTTATCAATGCTCATGATGGCAGCAGCACTCGTCCTTAAAGGGCTTGAGATCTTTTACGGCCTCCGCCGTGGTGATGACGCTGTCGCCGTTATCGATGTCGATGAGATCGTAGAGATCGTTGCCCATGCCAAGTTCCTTCATGTAGCTGAGCTGTCTCAGACCGTGGCGCGATCCTATACGCTCTACTAGGTCGTGGTGCTCCTCCTCCTTCATGGCGTAGACTAGATCTACGGAGGCCTGATCTACCGCGAGTATGTCAAGCGAAGCTACGATGCCTACATTGGGTGTAACTACGGGCGCGGCCGCCGTACCTTCGCAGTCGCAGGAGACAGACATATTCCTCATGACATTCACGAAAGTGATATTCTCTCCGAAATGATCTACTACCGCCTT
>CAZQFD010000078.1:0-5634 GCA_964592535.1 uncultured Lachnospiraceae bacterium
AAGCATCAGGGCACCTTTATCGGTATCTCAAGTATATCCTCGGGTCTTGTGGGGGCCGTATTCAATAATATCATAGGCGCAGTCATACTGGAGTCTGGCTGGAGAGACGGGTATCGCATGCTCGGCATAGTCCTTATCATAATGCTTATACCGGCCTGCTTGTTCTTTGCGGTGCGCTCTCCCGAGGATATAGGAGCCCTGGCATACGGGGCGGACAAGAGCGGAGCCGACACCCATACTGTCTCCGAAGATAAAGCTACCGCCGCTGAAAAAGGCGTGGCAAGAGGCGACCGAGGCTTCGGACGCCTTCGCGCGCTTATAGCGGTCTATGGTGCGATCATATGCTGTACAGTAGGCTTTAGCCAATGCTTAAGCGGCATAGGGGCGTACTTTGGATATGACGAGGCTATATTGGCGGGATTCATCTCAGTCTCCATGATAGGAGCCGTGATATGCAAGCTGATCCTCGGGGCTTTGATAGACAGGAATATAAAGTCCGCAAGCTATATCGCGACGATCGTCATGCTCCTGAGCTTCATCCTGCTTTTATGCGGCGGAAATATCGTTGCCATGTATCTCGGCAGCTTCTTCGTGGGTAATTCCATGGCCATATCGAGCGTCCTGATACAGAACATAGTAAGGGAGGCCTTTGCCAAAGAAGAGTTTGAATCGGTCTATTCCTTCGTCTCCGTAGGGGCGAACCTTACCAATACGGCGAGCTTTGCGATCATAGGGTGGATAGTCTCCCTTTTCGGAAGCTATTACAGCTCCTTATATCTCGGGATAGCGGCCGCCGTCATATCGCTCGCTGTCTGCGCCCTCATATATAAAAAGAAGGCCTGACGGAGCATCGACATATAGCTAGAAGCAAAGGCGGGACAAAGACGATCCTTCGGTGATTGACATTTTCAGCCTTATAACTTACAATTAAGTCTCACGCAGCCGGGGCGGTAGCGGTGCCCTGTATCTGAGATCCGCTTTAGCAGAGGTGATACCCTGCCGAGGGCAGAGTATAGCATGGACAGTTCTTCCGAGAAGGTGTTGAAGCCGGGGTCCCGCGCAATAGAAATTTGTGAACCGTGTCAGGGTAGGAATACAGCAGCACTAAGCAAAACCTTCTATGTGCCGTGGGAGCGCCTCAGCGGAGCTTTTAAGGCAGGTGACGCATGAGATACGCTGTTCGACGCAGGGTGCGTGTTTTTTACTGAGAAAAAGCGATGTATAAAAGACTCATCGAGCCTCAAAATACCATAGCGCTCTTAAAGGAGAGAGGCTTCGGCCTAAAGAAAAGGTACGGGCAGAATTTTCTGATAGACGAGCGAGTGCTCACGAGGATCATAGAAGGCGCAGAGATAACGAAGGCGGACGATGTATTGGAGATAGGGCCGGGCATAGGTACCATGACGCAGGCTCTTTGCGAAGCCGCGGGCAGGGTGAAGGCCGTGGAGATAGACGAAAAGCTCATCCCTATACTTAGGGACACGCTCTCCCCCTTTTCCAATGTTGAAGTCATAAACGAGGATATACTGAAAGTAGACATGGCGGAGCTTTTCCCCGCGGGCTTCAAGGTGGTCGCGAACCTTCCCTATTACATCACCACTCCCATAGTCATGCGGCTACTTGAGAGCGGAGCCAAGCTTGAGTCCATGATCGTTATGGTCCAAAAAGAGGTCGCGGAACGTATGCGTGCCAAGCCCGGAGGAAAGGACTACGGAGCGTTGACGCTCGCGGTCGATCATTATGCCGAGGCAGAACTCATAGCCGTTGCGCCGCCTAACTGCTTTATACCTAGGCCGGAGGTGACCTCAGCCGTTATAAGGCTTAGAAGGCGAAAGGAGCCCGCGGTCAGGCCGCGCGATAGGGAATTCATGTTCGCGCTCATAAAGGCGGCCTTTTCTCAGAGGCGAAAGACGCTGCAAAACGCGCTCTCAAACGACAAAGCGCTCAGGCTGTCTAAGGAAGAGATAGAAAGTGCGCTCCATGACCTCGGTCTGGATTCGAGGGTCAGGGGAGAGAGGCTCAGCCTCGATGATTTTTCGAAGCTTTCAGACATACTAAAGCAGGAGGGTAAGGCGTTTTAGGTCCGAGCTAGGCTATGAAGATATGCGGATTCATGAAGACTACGCTCCTGGACTATCCGGAGCATATAGCCTGTACCATATTTACCGGTGGCTGCAATTTCCGCTGCCCTTATTGTCACAATTCGGAGCTTTTGGATATGGATCTTCCTTCGAGATATTCCGAAGAGGAGATCTTGTCGTATCTAAAGAAAAGAAAGGATCTGTTGGAGGGGGTAGTCATCTCGGGCGGAGAGCCTACGCTGCAAAAAGACCTTCCCGAGTTTATCGGGAAGGTGAAAGGGAGTACAGGCCTCGATGTAAAGCTCGACACGAACGGGAGCGACCCCAAGATGCTTAAAAAGCTCGGGGAGGAAGGGCTTATCGACTTTGTGTCGATGGACATAAAGTCCGGCGAAGGCGGATATATGAGAGCCGCGGGCCTTAAAGGCGCGAACGCGGGCCTTATGGAGAAGATAAAGGAGAGCAGGGACTATCTCATAAATGGGAGCCTCCCCTATGAGTTTCGCACGACTGTGGCGGGAGGCTTGCATACGGAGGCTGATATAGCGGAGCTCGGCATTTTCATAAAGGGCTGCGGCCATTTTTATATTCAGGCTTATAAAGAGAGCGGCATGGTACTGGATCTCGGATACGGTCTTACACAGCCGAGCGTCGAGGAGCTTAAGACCTACGCTGAGATATTGGCTCCTTATGCGAAGAGCGTAGGCATAAGGGGCGTAGACCTGGACTGAGGTTCGGATAGGTTTACGGGCCGTCGGGCGGTCTTTTGAGGACAGACAAAAGATCTCTTTTATCCTCACAGCCGATGTCGCCGCGCCTTTAGGCGCGTTTTGCTTGAATTAGCGCAGTCTAAATGCTAAACTACTAGTTAGACATCTACAGAGCTTAAAAAAGCTCCTTATATCTGAGAGAGGTAAGGCTGTGACAAGAGTAGGTTTTCTTACGAGCGGCGGCGACTGCCAGGCGCTCAATGCCACCATGCGGGGCATTGCTAAGGCGCTATATACTATCTATGACAACGAGATCGAGATAATAGGCTTTGAAGACGGCTACAGAGGACTGATCTACGGGGACTACCGCAAAATGCAGCCGCACGATTTTTCGGGCATACTCACGAGGGGAGGCACGCTGCTCGGTACGAGCCGTACTCCGTTCAAATATATCGATGAGCCGGATGAGAACGGTTTAAATAAGGTCGAGGCCATGAAGAGCACCTATAAGAAGCTTAGGCTGGAGGCTCTTTGCTGCCTCGGCGGCAACGGCTCACTTAAGACTGCGAACAGGCTCTCGCAGGAAGGGCTAAATGTCATCGGCCTCCCTAAGACCATCGACAACGACCTCTGGGGCACGGAGGTGACCTTCGGATTCCAGAGCGCGGTGGACATAGCCACCCGCGCAATAGATGAGATACATACGACGGCCGCGTCGCATGGCAGAGTATTCATAGTGGAGGTCATGGGACATAAGGTAGGATGGCTCACCCTAAACGCGGGCATAGCGGGCGGGGCGGACGTCATCCTCATACCGGAGATACCTTATGATATAAAGAAGGTAGTCTCGGCCATAAAGGAGCGGAATAAGTCAGGCAAGGGCTTCTCCATAGTAGCCGTGGCTGAGGGAGCCATATCTAAGCAGGACGCGAAGCTCTCTAAGAAAGAGCTGAAGAAAAAGAGAGAAAAAGACAAGGCATACCCCTCTGTTTCATATGAGATCGCCGACAAGATAAGCGAGGCCCTCGGCACTGAGGTGAGGGTCACGGTGCCCGGACATACTCAGAGAGGTGGCATACCCAACGCCTACGACCGAGTGCTCTCGACGAGGCTCGGAGCCGAGGCCGCCAAGTGCATAAAGAGAGGAGAGTTTGGCGTGATGATGGCCAGAAAAAAACAAAAGATATGCACGGTGCCCCTTTCCGAGATCGCGGGCAAGCTAAAGGCCATAGACCCTAAGTCGGACATCATATCGCAGGCCAAAGCGGTCGGCATATCCTTTGGGGATGAGTGAGGATGAGCCTTTTAAAGAAGCTTAGTCAGAGGAGGCTGAAAGCCCTATCATAAATACGCAAGATGGCATATCAGGCATTGTACCGTAAATGGCGACCGTCCGTGTTCGAGGATGTAAGCGGGCAGGAGGCTATAGTCACTACACTGAAAAACCAAATAGTCTCCGGGAGGATAGGACACGCCTATCTCTTTTGCGGAACGAGAGGCACGGGCAAGACCACTCTCGCGAAGATCTTCGCGAGAGCCGCGAACTGTGAGAACGCGTCGAAGCGTGGAGGCAGCCCGTGCAATGAGTGCGCCGTATGCAAAGGCATACTCTTTGAAAGCTCTATGAATGTATTCGAGATAGATGCCGCTTCAAATAACAGCGTAGACGACATACGCAGGATAAAGGAAGAGGTAGCCTATCCTCCCACGGAGGGGAGATATAAAGTTTATATCATAGACGAGGTGCATATGCTGAGCACCCAGGCCTTCAACGCGCTCTTAAAGACCTTGGAGGAGCCTCCCGAATATGTCATATTCATTTTAGCTACTACCGATCCGCAGAAGGTGCCGCAGACTATACTGAGCCGCTGCCAGCGCTATGATCTAAAGCGTATAAGCTCGAAGCGCATAGAAGCGAGGCTCAGGGAGCTTACCGAGGCCGAAGGAAAGAAAGCGGATGAGCGCGCGCTCAGATACATAGCGAAGAGCTCGGACGGTTCCATGAGAGACGCGCTGAGCCTGCTTGAACGCTGCTTCTCCTTTATCGGGAGCGAAGAACTGAGCTATGATATGACGCTCGAGATAGTGGGAGCCACGGACATCACCGTATTTTCGGAACTGTACCGCGCGGTGATAAACAGGGACGTGGAGGGGACCCTCAGAGTGGTCGCCGACAGTGTGGACGCAGGACGGGAGATATATCAATTCACAAACGAGTTCCTTAGGTATCTGCGAAACGTGCTCCTCAGTATGAGCGCGAACGATGCGGCTGACATCATAGACGCCTCCGAGGAGGACATAGAGCGCTTTAGGGAGGACGGGGCGTGTTCGGATAAGACGCTTCTCATAGAGATGATGACCCGAGTGGCCGAGCTTTCAAACAGGCTTCGTCTCGCGAGAGATAAGCGTACGCTCCTCGAAGTAGAGCTGATAAGGCTCGTGGCGAGAGATACAAAAGACGGCTCGGCTCCTGAAAAAGTTGATGATATCAAAGGCAGTATAAAGCACACTGAAAACGGCGTTCCCGCGTATGCGATGACAGAGACCGAAAGCTCCCGAGAGACGCGTAGAGAAGCCTCGAAAGGAAGAGATGACAGACTGATCGCAAAAGAGATAGGCGAGAGCGAAAAAGAGGCGGTGTATGCCGATGTACCTTTCTCGGAGGACACTGTCGTACTTGAAAAAGCAGATACAAAAGACGGCGTGCGGCCTATAGAGACGAAGGATATACTCACGGGGACGAAAAAAGCTCCAATCGCGGCCGAAATAAATACCGATGCTGTAAAACCGATAAGGCAAAACTGGGCTATGCTGGTAGCGGAGCTTGCCGCCTCAAATAGATA
>CAZQFD010000079.1:0-4370 GCA_964592535.1 uncultured Lachnospiraceae bacterium
GATACGGTGCACTGTCCCTGACTTACCTGCCGTGTCCTTCGCGCTCCGAGACTTCCGCTTGATCTTGACCTTTTCCTTTAGGTATCATATACTTAAAGGCGTATCCCGTACGCGACTTTCGCCTGTTTTTCGTGGCCTTAGGTACAGTCAGCACCACGGATATGATCCACTGAAGATCAAAACTTCGAGCCGCGCGAGCCTTAGCCTTAAACGCCGCGGATGGCGTGATATACGGTATACCATAAATGCCTATACTCGCTACGGAGGGACATCGTTTTGCTGTTATCTACGCTTTGTTATATAGAAAAGGACGACTGCTATCTCATGCTGCACCGAACCAAAAAGAAAGATGACGTCAATAAAAATAAATGGATCGGCGTGGGAGGCAAGCTCGAAAAGAACGAAGCTCCCGAGGAATGTCTCCTCAGGGAGATCGCGGAGGAGACGGGCCTTAGGCTCCTCTCTTTCCGTTATCGCGGGCTGCTGAGCTTCATATACGAGGATCGAGAGCCCGAATATATCTTCACCTACACGGCCGATAGCTTCGAAGGGGAGCTTAAGCCCTGCGATGAGGGAGAGCTCGCGTGGATCCCGAAGGATAAGCTCTTTGAGCTCGAGCTCTGGGAAGGCGATATAAAGCTCCTTAAGCTGCTGCTCGAGGATAAGCCTTCGATCTTTTCCCTGAAACTATGCTATGACAAAAATGACAAGCTCCTTCGCGCCGAGGAGTTCGGCATATGATACCGTTATCTTATGAAGTCAGTACGTTTTCCGTATTCTGACTTGGGCAGCTCCACGCCCGCGGCCTTCCCCGCTTCTATAAGGCGCAGGATCCACGCCATGTTGTGAGCTATGTTCCTCATGACCTGGAGGCCCTCCTCGTCCTGTAGGACGTCCTCGGGCTTGCTGCCGTGTACCATGTTCCAATAGTTAGAGCCGACGCATATCATCTCCGTGATACTGAAATACTTGTTCATCACATCGAAGGATGCCGTCGTCCCGGCCCTCCTTGCCGAGGCTACGGAGGCCACGGGCTTATACCTAAAGGCCTTACTGAGCGTCTTGCTCGAGCCGTGGCTGTAAAAGGCCCTGTCTAAAAACGAAAGTATCCTGCCGCTCGGATGGGCGTAATATACGGGCGTGCCGAAAACGAATCCGTCCGCCTCTACAGATTTCCGAAGGAACTCATTCACCTCGTCGTCGTCGAATATACAGCCCTGCTCACCGCACCTACGGCAGGCGATGCAGTCTCTTATGGGTCCCGCCCCTAATTGAAATATCTCGTACTCTATCCCCTCTGTCTCAAGCGTCCTACCGATCTCGGTGAGGGCGGTATAGGTACAGCCCCTCGGCTTAGGACTTCCGTTCAACATCAGTACTTTCATCTACATACCTCCACAAAAAATGAACCTCTCCATGTCCATCTTGATTATCTATTTTACCATACATAGAGAGGTTCATCAATCGATGTGCCGGCTCAAATTTTAAAATAAACTGACGTTTTTATTCGCTTTATTCGATCTTGCTTTTCCGACGACGTCCAACTTACTGAACGTTGTGATCCAATGCTACCTGTACATAGAGTGCCACGCTGTTTATGATCGCATCCTCATCTACACGGAACTTATCGGAGTGCTGAGGCCAGACAGCTCCGCAGGCCTCATTGCCCACGCCGACGAACGCGAAGGCCGCGGGCACCTTCTTAGCGAAGAAGGAGAAGTCCTCTCCGCCTGTAACGGGAGGAAGCTCCATGAGACTGTCCTCTCCGCAGGCCTTTTTAGCGGCTTCCTGGCAAAGAGCGGTCATACCAGGCTCGTTGACCGTAGGGCCGAGGATCTTTCTGAACTTAACGTCTACCTCGGCTCTGTAAGCCGCAGCCATACCCTTTATCACACGCTCTACGATAGGGTCTATCTTCTCGTCTACTTCCTCGCTGTAATAGCGGATCGTGCCCTCGAAGTAAGCCTCTCCACCTACTACGTTCCAACGCTCGCCTGCCTCTATCTTGCCGACCGTAACGACTACGGGATCGAAGGGATCCATCTCACGGCTCACTACTTCCTGAAGGCCGACTACCATAGCGGAAGCGATATACGGGGCGTCTACGCCCTGATGAGGAGCCGAGCCGTGGCACTGTTTGCCGTGTACCCAGACATTGAACTCCTCGGCAGCCGCCATGCGTGCGCCGGGAGAAAGAGAGATCTTGCCCGCAGGCACATCGGACCATACATGTATGCCGAACGCGGAATCAACGCCGTCGAGCACACCTTCCTCTATCATGGCCAATGCTCCGTAGCCTACTTCCTCGGCGGGCTGGAACGCCAGCTTCACTGTGCCGCAGAGCTCATCCTTGTGGTCGTTCAGCACCTTAGCGGCAGTGAGCAGGGTGGATATATGGCAGTCATGTCCGCAGGCATGGCTCTTGCCCTCGTTGAGTGAAGCGTACTCAAGTCCTGTATTCTCCTTTACTGGCAGAGCGTCCATATCAGCGCGGAGCATGATGGTCTTTCCGGGCTTCTCGCCTTTGACGGTGGCGAGCGTACCTGTCTTCATACCGCACTCACGCCACTCTATACCCATCTTGTCGAGCTCCTCTCTTATCTTCTTAGAGGTCTCGAACTCCTCTCCACTGAGCTCGGGATGAAGATGGAACCAGCGACGCATCTCTATCAAATAGTCCTTATAAGCGCCAACAGTTTCTTTTACATTCATTTACAGTCTCCTCCTAAAATATGCAAACTGCCGCGGATCAAGGATCCCAGCGTGCTGCCGAAAGGGATCCGTACTGAAGTGCTTACGAATACTCGTGATCAGATCCCTTGCCGCATTTGTGTTGAGATCGCTATGAAGGCCCGAAGCAGGCTGCTCGTCCGCTTCCCGGGTCTTATCATCATCCCCTTTTCGGGGCGTGTAGTCAGGTAGTCAATACTCCCCGTTCAGATAGGTGATGGCCGTCTTTGCCATAGCGCGTATACCGTAGGGGATGACAGCCTCATCAAATACTATCTTCGAACTGTGCAGCGGATAGAACTCGTCAGTGAGCTGTCCCGCGCTTATCATGAAGAAAGCGGAGGGTATGCCCGTCATATCCGAATAATAGCTGAAGTCCTCGCTGAAGGAGAAGGGCGCGTCCATCTCTATTATGCTGCCCTCACAGAGCTCCTCCGAGGCGGCGTCTCTTACGCACTGCACAAGCGAAGCGTCATTATTGACCGAGGGATAGCCCTCGTAATGGTATACGTCTATGTCACAGTCCGAGATGAGCTTCATGCCTTCGGCTATCTTAAACATCTGCTCTTTTATCTTTTTTCTGGTCTCGGTGGTATACGCCCTCGATACTCCGCCGAACTTACACTGCGCCGGGATGACATTGGGCGCGTCGCCGCTATGAATACTACCGATCGAGATTATTCCGGTCTCCATCGGGTCCACTTTCCTCGCGACTATCTGCTGCATATCCACTATCATCTGAGCCGCCGCAAGTATGGGATCCTGCGTCGTATGAGGCTCGCTCCCGTGACCGCCCCGTCCCGTGATGGTGATGTCATAGAGGTCTACCGAGGTCGTGAGCGGACCAACCTTTAAAAGCACTCTGCCCACATCGTCTTTTTTGGGATAAACATGCAGTCCGAAGATAGCGTCGGGCTTAGGATCTTCCAAAGCACCGTTTTCGACCATCTCCTTGGCGCCTCCGGGGAGCGTGTCTTCGCTCGGCTGGAATATGAGCTTCACCGTGCCCGCAAACTTGTCTCTGTTTTCGCAGAGCGTCTTTGCCACACCGAGCATCATGGAGCAATGCAGATCGTGCCCGCAGGCGTGCATCATGTTGGGAGTCTCGCTCGCGAAAGGAAGACCTGTCTCCTCCTGCACGGGCAAAGCGTCTATATCGGTCCTAAGCGCGACGCACTTTCCGGGGCCTTTTTTGCCCTTTACCAGCGCCACCACGCCCGTAGGCATGGGATCGCTCATCTCATCGACTCCGTACTCTTTGAGTTTTTCTCTTATAAGCGCCGAGGTCCTGACTTCCTTACGGCCTATCTCGGGATGTCTGTGAATATCTCTGCGGATCTCAACGACCTCATCGACGATAGCTTCTACCCGATCTTTTAAACTTTCCATCATCCTGATCCCTTCTTTTAGTTTAGCGCTTTGCACTTTAAGACATTAAAGCGATTAATTGGATATTATAATAGAAAGTTCGCGATCTTTCAAGAAAAATAGACGGGATCTTCGTCAATCCTCTACGGGGCTTATGTAGTCCTTATGTATCACAAGGTCTACTCCGTCCAGCGTGAATCTCACATAGTCAGAGCCTTCTATCTCCTCTACCTCCCCTATCTCAGTCCCCTCTGAGAGCTGACGGTATATAC
>CAZQFD010000079.1:4380-5613 GCA_964592535.1 uncultured Lachnospiraceae bacterium
GGTCATCGGCTTATCTCGCGTTTACATTGTCTCCGGTGACTACATAGCTCAAAGGCGCAGCCTCGGTAGTGGTCTCAGGCTCGGTGGCGGCCTCCGTGGTCTCGGGAGTCACTGTCGAGGTCTCTACCTGCGTCGTCGTAGTCGTCTCCTCCGTCTCTGAGGCTCCCATGAAGCTCCTTATGAGCACTATGAGTAGGATGACACATATTACAGGCACTAGTATGCGCAGTACGCTGTAGATATCTACGCCCCTGTTCCTCGTGCCTCTTCTCTTTTCCTGCCTGTTCGCGCGCAGCCTGTCCTCTCTTGTTGGCACTTTGCTGCGCTTTCCAGTATTAGAGCTAGCGCTCTGTCTCGATGACGGCTTTTTCGTCTTTTTACTCCCGGAGCCGGAGCTTTGGCTCTTCGTCGTTCGCTTTACAGGCTCCGTCTTTAATACGTCGCTTGAGCTAGAGCTATCTCTCTTCGGCTCCACCTTCCTGCCGCTCGTCTGGTCATAGATAGGTGCTCTGTAGGTATCGATATCGCCTTCTACCTTCTTTGCCGTAGCTCTCGCGAAGCTCACATCGACCGTTTCGTCATTATACGCACTCGCGGAGGAATTTCTGCGGCTTATATTGACCGGCGTGCGATTCTTCGTGCCGGCGTTGGTATTGAGATAGACCTCTATCTCATTTCTTAAAAGATAATAAGAATCCTCGGCGTCCTTGGGGTCATTGTTCCCTTCGTGTACGGCTTTGTTGCCCAGTTGCCTGATGGTATGAAAAGCATCTCGCGAGCCACGTCCTATAGTATTTTCCCCATAAAGATCTTCTATGGTGTCGGCCAGATCCGTATAGATGATACGGTTCTCCTTTGCATAGCTCCTTATCAGCTGTTCCATGACCTGTCTGCCCTTTACGAGAGCAAGGTTATAGTCCCCGCGGATAATAAGGTTCGCCATATCCATCAAGCCCTGTTCCAACGCCTGCCTGATGTCCATGCCTCTTAAGTCCGCCATATATCCCTCCTTGTACCTTGGCACATACACTCCCCCATTTTTTTCCTATTTTACTCTTTGGACGAGATATTTGCAATAGATCCGCTTGGAAAACGGTTGACAAAACAGAAATGTTGAAGTATCATAAGCAACGTCGTAAGAAACCTTTCTTAAATGGCGACAAAAATGTATACTCGCATCTTTAGCTCAGTTGGTAGAGCAGTAGACTCTTAATCTATTTGTCCAGGGTTCGA
>CAZQFD010000080.1:0-2882 GCA_964592535.1 uncultured Lachnospiraceae bacterium
AGCTCTGGTGGGGACACCGTATACCGGCCTATTACTGCGATGATTGCGGAGAGATAACAGTGTCAAAAGAACAGCCGAAGGCGTGCCCGAAGTGCGGCTGCGAAAGGCTCGCTCAGGATGAGGACACCCTCGATACCTGGTTCTCATCCGCGCTCTGGCCTTTCTCTACCATGGGATGGCCCGAGCAGACCGAGACACTTAAAAAATTCTATCCTACAGACGTGCTGGTCACGGGATATGACATCATCTTCTTCTGGGTGATAAGGATGGTGTTCTCCGGTATAGAGCAGACCGGCGCATCGCCCTTTGCTAAAGTCCTTATACACGGTTTGGTACGCGATTCAGAGGGGCGCAAGATGAGCAAATCCCTCGGGAACGGTATAGATCCGATCGAGGTCATAGATAAGTACGGGGCCGACGCTCTGAGGGCGTCTCTGCTTACAGGCAACGCTCCCGGGAACGATATGCGTTTTTATTGGGAGAAGGTCGAGAACGAGCGTAATTTTGCGAATAAGGTGTGGAACGCGGCCCGTTTACTGCTCATGAATATAGATAAGGCCAAGGAGAGCTACGGGGACGAGACCAGCGCCCTTTTGAAAGACGCGGTCGGCGCGGCCCTGCCGGATGGACTGGAATTAAAGCTTACGGATAAATGGATCCTTTCCAAGGTCAACTCGCTCAATGAAAAGATAGCCGCGAATATGGACGCCTTCGAGCTGGGGATCGCCCTCGACAACGTGACGGACTTCATTTGGAACGAATACTGCGACTGGTATATAGAGATGGTGAAGCCCCGCCTTTACGGCGAGGATAAGGAGTCTAAGCTTTCCGCGATCTGGACGCTCAGGACCGTGCTCATAGACGCGCTTAAGCTCCTGCATCCTTTCATGCCCTTCATAACGGAGGAGATATTTGACTCGCTTTCCGATGAGGAGAGCATAATGATCTCTGATTATCCGATAAAGCGGGACAGCTTCGTATTCGAGGCTGAGGAACAGGAGATAGAGCTTATAAAAGAGGCTGTAAGGGCCGTGAGGGCCTCGCGCAAGGACTATGACGTTCCTAATTCGAAAAAAGTCGAGGTATATATCGAGACCGAAACGACAGCGGCCTTTGAGGGCGCGGAGGATGTGTTCAAGCTACTTTGTGGGGCGTCGAAGCTGACACTGCTGAAGGATGTTTCGGACATACCCGAAAATTCTGTCTCCAATGTCATAAGCTGCGGTACGGTATACATACCGCTTTCGGAGCTTGTGGATGTGGCCAAAGAGAGGGAACGGCTCGAAAAAGAACTTGACAGGCTCAAAGGAGAGCTTAAGCGTTCCGCCTCCCTGCTCTCAAATAAAAACTTCCTCGATAAGGCGCCTGCCAAAAAGATAGAAGAAGAGAAGGAAAAGCAGCACAGATACGAGGATATGTTAAAGACCGTAGAGAAGAGACTGAAAGCGACATGAGACGGCCCAGGCCGTCTCGGAAAGAGGTGCCTTATATGAAATTTGTATATCCGGCTATATTCGCCGAGAGAGAGGACGGAAGCTTTCATGTACGCTTTCCCGACCTTGAGATGTGCGAGGCAGTGGGTCGGGACGAGGAGGAGGCCCTCGAGAGGGCCAAAGAGGCTGAACGGGGCTGGATCGAGCTGGAGCTTTCCGAAGCGGAGCTTGAGCTGCCGTCGATGAGCGCGGAGTCGGAGATCGAGCTTAAGCCGAACGAAAAACTCAGGAACGTCTCCGTGAATATACGCCTCATGGAGGGCTATGACGAATAGATGAAGCTTGCGGGCCGTAGCCCCGAAAGGACGATATATGTATCTTGTGATAAAGAAAGCCGTGCCGAGAGACCTGCCGGAGATAAGGGAGATATACGCCTACGCGCGCACGTTCATGGCGGAGCATGGGAATCCTACTCAGTGGGAGGACGGTTACCCCGACAGCCTCATAGAAGAGGATCTGGAAAGAGAACAGCTCTATGTAGCGAGACAGAGCATCGGAAATAAGAGCATAGCCTGCGTGTTCGTATTTTATGTAGGTCTGGAACCCTCATATTTCGAGATTGAAGGCAAATGGCTCAATGAAGCCGAGTACGGTGTGATACATAGGATAGCCGTGGCCAGATGGGCCAAGGGCAGAGGCGCCGCGAAGTTTTGTATCGAGCATTGCTTTAATGAGTACGGAAACCTGAGGATCGATACTCATGAGGACAACCTGCCTATGCAGAAGCTCATAGAAAAATGCGGCTTCAGCTATTGCGGCATAGTATATATGGCTTCGGATGGGACTCCGAGGCTTGCATACCAGAAGTCGGCGGATCTCATATTGGCCTCGGCCTCTCCGAGACGCAGGGAGCTGATGTCCAAGCTCAGACTGAACTATTATGTAGAGCCTGCGATGGGAGAGGAGCTGCTTCCTCAGGATATGGCGGCGGAGGACGCCGCGGAATATCTTTCAAGGAAGAAGGCCGAGGAGATCCTGAAAAAACACGGGTCTGAGGATGGGACCGTAGTAGGGTCGGATACGGTGGTGATACTCGACGGAGAGATATTCGGAAAGCCAAAGGATGAGGATGACGCTAAGCGTATGCTGAGAGCGCTCTCGGGAAAGACGCACGAGGTCAGGACCGGCGTCACATTGCTTGGAAAAGGACGGGATGAGAGCTTCACGTCTGTGAGCAAGGTAAGCTTCTATGAGCTTTCGGATGAGGATATAGACCGCTATGTAAGCACGGGAGAGCCTATGGATAAGGCCGGAGCCTACAGTATACAGGATGAGGGCGCCCTGCTGATAAAGTCCATCGAAGGGGACTATTATACGATCATGGGGCTTCCCGTGGCTGAGTTGAACAGGCGCCTGAAAAAGAGCATTTTCATCTGAATCGAGTTTGGA
>CAZQFD010000080.1:2982-5584 GCA_964592535.1 uncultured Lachnospiraceae bacterium
AGGAGGAGCCGTGCTTAAGCGAGACCTATATATAAAGAAGCTTGAGATGTATACGGGGAGGGATGTTTGCAAGCTGATCTCCGGAGTGAGACGCGCGGGGAAGTCTACCGTCATAAAACAGTTCATCGAAGAACTTTCCGAGAGCGGGATCCCCGAGGAAAATATCATCTATATCGATTTTGAAGGCCTCATCTACAATTATTTCGACAAGCCCTCGGAGCTTCGAGATATGCTGCTTGAGTACATACATCAGGCCGCGGGACATTGCTACATATTCCTGGATGAAGTAGGAAGGGTGGAGGGCTGGGGCAAGATATGCTCCGAGCTCATGAATCTCTTTGACTGCGACGTTTATGTGTGCGGCTCGGGCTCATCGCTATTTTACGACGGCTACAGAGAAGACCTCGCCTATCGCTATGTGAGGATAGATGTATATCCTTTCATCTTCAGCGAGTTCATGGCTTATGCCACGACCGAGGAGCGCTACACGGAGTTTAGCGCGGAGGAACTTTTCAATATTTATCTCAGGCGAGGTGCCTTCCCCGCGGTCTACGGCATGGACGAGGATGGCGCGCGCAGCTTCTTAAAGGATACCTACAGCGCCATAGTATTAAAGGATGTAGTGCAGGCGAATCGCTTAAGAGACATCTCCCACATAGATAAGATCGCGGGATTCATCATGGGAGAGCCGGGTGAGCTGTATTCTCCGAAGGCCATAAGGGATCGTATAAAGGAGCGGGGCGTCACGATCTCGGTGGACACGGTCTATTCGGTCCTAAATGCGCTCGCAAGATCCGGCCTCATATACAGAGTGCCCCGATATGACATCAAGAACGATAGGGAGCTTGAGACACAGGAGAAATATTATGTCTGTGACGTAGCCATGCTGAACGCGGTGATGGGAGGCGACGAGCTTGCGAGACGCGTGGCCATGAAGAACGTGCTCTATACGGAGCTGCTCACGAGAGGATTCAAGATATACTCGGGAAAACAGGGCCGCTATCAGATAGATTTCATGGCGGTCAAGTCAGAGGACCGCACATATTTAAATTGCTGCGAGTACCTAAATTCAAATGAGGCTGTAAGGACGCAGTTCACTCCGATGGTAAAGATAAAGGACAATTATTTTAAGATGGTGCTCTCGATGGATGAAGAGACCAAGGTCAATAAGGGCGGCATCATAAACTATCCGCTTATAAGGTTCCTCACAGAGGGCTGAGCCAAAGAGGTGCAGGGATGCGGATAGGATATATAGATGGGGCCGATCTAAGCTTTTCGCAAAAGAAAGTCGCCGTGATAAGCGGAGCTACAAGAGGTATAGGCGGCGCGATAGCGGATGAGCTGGGGGAGGATGGTTGCTTCCTTATATTGAATGCGAGATCCGAAAAAGAGCTTCGGAAAAAGCAGACGGAGCTATTGAAAAAAGGTGTCAGATCGATATACATAGCGGGAGACATAGGCGATCCAAAGACGGCCGAGAGCCTCTTTAAGACGGCCGAAAGGCTCATAACAAAGGACGGAGAGCTTTCACTCATAAATAATGCCGGCATATCATGTGTCGGACTCCTGCAAGACCTCGATGACGAGACATGGCAGGAGCTAGTATCTGTGAACCTGGGCGGCGTGATCTATACCTCGAGAGCTGCGATACCGCTCATGCTGAAGCTCGGCGGCGGCCACATCATAAATATCTCGTCGATCTGGGGATCGACGGGCGGCTCTATGGAAGCGGCATATTCCGCAACGAAGGGGGGCGTCATAGCTTTTACGAAAGCCCTCGCCAAGGAGCTTGCGCCCTCTAATATAGCCGTGAACTGTGTGACGCCGGGGGTCATAGATACGAGTATGAACGCTGTTTTTACCGAAGAGGAGCGGCAGGCGCTTAGAGAAGAGATACCCGCGGGACGCTTCGGAGAGCCCGGGGAGGTGGCGAGACTGTGCCGCTATCTGGCTTCCTGTGATAGCTACATCACGGGCCAGATAATAGGGGTAAACGGAGGTTTTTCTTAAGATCGTGAAACTCCCCGTTTCTATACACCCCAGAGGATGAATACATCGCGCAGAGGATGAAGGAGGCCGTTATCAAGGCCTCTATTTTTAAGATACCGGCGAGATGAGCAAAGACCCAAGTAGAGAAAGACCCCCAAAGATATGATAAAGAGCGAGCGTCGGATAGCTTTTCCCACAGTTGTTCCTTTCATTGCTTTATTAAATATCGCCGCGGACGGAGACGATATTGATCGCGCGTGATCTGATAAGCGCGATCATAAAACTTTCGATTTTTTAAAGACCGCTTTTTAGCTTTTGTAAGGAAATTGGTATCGAAAAAGCAAAAAAATCCATACTTTACTGTGCTACCATAGACTGCACGGCTATATAGTCGCGAAATCTTTGGAGGTACGGTCTATTGATAGATAATGGAACAAAGACGGCAAAGAGAAAAACGAAAACCAGGCTAAGGACGGCGGCCGCGCTCGCACTCAGTCTGGTAACGGTGTGGGGATCCGGTCTTGAGGCCTTCGCGGCAGTGAAGCATGTAGCTACCTATAGCTCATCATCAAATACCATAGGCCCTTTGATCGAGACATATATGGCGAACGAG
>CAZQFD010000081.1:0-5565 GCA_964592535.1 uncultured Lachnospiraceae bacterium
CTAAGGGAGAGCATGAGCGAAGCTTCGGGATCGTCCTGAAACTGCGGCCCGAAAATGCCCGGTCCCTGCGATCAAAAACGCAGTGAACTTGCGGCTTGACAAAGGCGGTCAGTTTGCTATAAACTCTACTAAAGCGTTGATGAGGACAGTAGCCTCGCGGAAAGCAGGAGAGAGAGGCGCCATCGGCTGGAAGCGCCTTGCCGGAAGCGAACGTGAACACCACCTCGGAGCGTCCCTTAATCGGGAACGGTGATTCCGTTATAATCAAAATGAGTGGCACGTTTTCGTGCAATAAGGGTGGAACCGCGATAATATCGTCCCTTACTGTATAACAGCAGTGAGGGACTTTTTATTTTCTGATAGATCGTCCCTCGCGACATGAAGGAGGCAAGATATGTCAAAAAAACTTACTATGCATGACGGCAGCATCAAAGAGGTCGAAAAGGACGATCCCTTATATCTCAGCACTCTGAGACACAGCTGCTCGCACGTCTTGGCGCAGGCTGTAAAAAGACTGTATCCCGACGCTAAGCTCGCGATAGGTCCGAGCATATCGGACGGTTTCTACTACGATATAGACTTTTCGGAGCCTATCTCGGAATCCGACTTCGATAGGATCGAAGAGGAGATGCGAAAGATAGTCAAAGAAAACCTAAAGATAGGATATCTTACTCTGGATCGTGAGGCCGCCCTAAAGCTTATGCGTGAAAAGGATGAGCCGTATAAGGTAGAGCTCATAAACGACCTTCCTGAGGGAGAGCTCATCTCTTTCTTTAAGCAAGGAGAGTTCGTGGATCTTTGCGCGGGCCCTCACCTTCAATACACGAAAGAGGTCGGAAAGGCCTTTAAGCTAAGGAGCATAGCGGGAGCCTATTGGAGAGGGTCTGAGGACAATAAGATGCTCACCCGTATCTACGGCACGGCCTTTGATACTAAGGAGGAGCTCGAAGGATACCTTCACATGATGGAAGAGGCCAAAAAACGCGATCACAGGAAGCTGGGGAAGGAGCTTAAGCTCTTTATGTTCAATGAAGCCGGCCCAGGGTTCCCCTTCTTCCTGCCCAACGGGATGACGGTGAAGAATACGCTGATAGACTATTGGCGCGGCATACATCATGACAACGGATATGTAGAGGTCAGCACGCCCATCATCCTGAACCGTTCGCTTTGGGAGACTTCCGGCCACTGGGATCATTATAAGGAAAATATGTATACCACTGTTATCGACGGTGAAGATCACGCGATAAAGCCCATGAACTGCCCGGGCGGGGTCCTGGTCTATAAGTCGGAGCCTCGCTCATACAGAGACCTGCCGCTTAGGATAGGCGAGCTCGGTATAGTACATAGGCATGAGAAGTCGGGACAGCTCCACGGACTTTTCAGGGTTCGCTGCTTTACTCAGGACGACGCGCATATATTTATGACTCCGGAGCAGATACCCTCCGAGATATTCGGGGTCATAAGGATGATAGACGAGGTATATTCCCTGTTCGGATTCAAGTATTTCGTGGAATTATCCACGAGGCCCGAGAACTCGATGGGCTCTGATGAGGATTGGGAGATGGCCGAGAACGGCCTTCGTTCGGCGCTTGAGGACGCGGGCATAGACTATATCCTGAATGAGGGAGACGGGGCCTTCTATGGGCCGAAGATAGACTTCCATCTCATAGATGCCATAGGCCGCGACTGGCAGTGCGGTACGATACAGCTCGACTTCCAGCTGCCGCAGCGTTTTGAGCTTGAATATATGGGAGCGGACGGTGAAAAACATAGGCCGATAATGATCCACAGGGTGCTTTTCGGCTCCATAGAGCGCTTCATAGGCATATTGACGGAGCACTTTGCGGGAGCCTTCCCGACATGGGTAGCGCCTGTGCAGGTAAAGGTGTTGCCGGTATCCGATAAGTTCTTGGATTATGCAGATGAGGTGGCGAAAGCCTTAGACGAGGCGCATATCAGAGTAGAGGTAGACAGGCGCTCCGAGAAGCTGGGCTGGAAGATAAGAGAGGCTCAGACAGAAAAAGTACCTTATATGTTGGTCGTCGGGGAGAAGGATATGAATGAAAAGACAGTTTCCGTGCGTTCAAGGAAACAGGGCGATGAGGGAGCCGTATCCCTTCCCGAGTTCATCGAGAGGATAGAGAAAGAGATAGCTGAGAAGGCAAGCTGACAAAGCGCTCTCTCATATGTATCATATCGTCAAGCTTTGCTTTGACTTTCACGGTGTCATAGGCCTTTAAGAGCTGGGTAAGTATGCTGCTCTCTGATACCGAATATCAAAGCCCCGTTCCGATATATGTAAAAAGGAACGGGGCTTTGGCGCGTGTCGATGAAAAAGACTATGCCGAAGCTTGGTGGAGATACGAGGCCTTTAGCAGCGCGTTTTCTATAGTGCCTACGGCGATATATCCCGAGAGTACCGCGGCTATGTCGCTTCCCGGCTCGGCCTCATCACAGCAGACCGAGTCTACTGCTACTTCCTTTATCCCATCCGTCTCTTTCGTCTCGGGATAGAAGATCTGATAAAAATTGTGTCCGGAGCTGGATCTGTCCCAGAGCACGCCCTTTATCTCAGATGTAGAGAGTGAGGGGACATTTATGTTCCATAGCTTGTAAGGCGGTATCTCCTTTTTTAGGAGCTCCTCTATGATGGGCGGAAGGAGGGCCTTACAGGTAGCGAGGCTTAGCTCGTCGCCGTGCTCCGCTGAAAATGCCACCGAGCGTATGCCGTTCGTGATCCCTTCGGTCGCGGCTCCGATGGTGCCTGAATAGAGACAGTCTAAGCCTAGGTTATAACCGTGGTTTATGCCTGAAAATACGAGATCTGGTTTATCAGTATAGACAGCGGCGAGTGCGGCCTTCACGCAATCTGCAGGAGTACCGCTCACGGCGTAAGCCTTCACGCCGTCCACCGGCAGATCCTTTCTTTCCTCGAGTCTGAGCCCTCCGAATACGGAGATATGCTGAGACATACCGCTGCATTGCGAGGCGGGAGCGGCGACGCAGACCTCCCCGAAGCCTTTGGCTATCTCGGCAAGTACCCTGAGAGCGGGGGAATCTATCCCATCGTCATTTACCACCAGTATGCGCATATTTATCCTCCTTTTCCATCTGAGGTCGAAAAAAACACTTATCATCAGTCTTTTTTCGGCCGCAGTCCTTATCAGATCGTCTTATTATAGCAGGACATCCGTGTGATAAAAATAAACTTACTGTATATTTTCCGAAAAGTCAAAATAAAAATATCAACTGACAATCTATTGACAAATACAAGTTGTCAGATTTAAAATATAGGCATATCATTTTTTGAAAGGGGGACAGGATTTGAAGTCATTCCTGCAATATATAGCATCTAACTACGAGCTGATACTGCAATATACCATGCAGCATCTGCGGATAGGCCTTTTGAGCGTTACCTGCGCTATAGTGGTAGGTATACCCTTGGGCCTTTTTATATCGAAGGTAAAATGGTCTCGGAGACCGGTGCTCGGATCGGCGAGCGTCATGCAGGCTATACCCAGCCTCGCGCTCATGGGACTTTTTATCCCTTTGATAGGCATAGGAGATAAGACGGCGATCACTATCATATCGCTTTACGCGATATTGCCCATAGTACGTAATACTTATACAGGACTTACGAATATCGACGACTCCATGATAGAGGCCGCGCGCGGCATAGGCATGACGGAAAAGCAGATCCTCTTCAAGGTACAATTCCCTATGGCCCTGCCCGTCATCATGGCCGGCGTGAGAGTGGCCGCCGTAAGCTCCGTCAGCAACGCGACGATAGCGGCGTTCATAGGCGGAGGCGGACTCGGAAAGCAGATACAGGCCGGCATACAGATCATAAGCACGAATATGATACTCTCGGGCGCGATACCCGCGTGTATCCTTGCCCTGCTCATGGACTATATCTTCGGCCTCATAGAGAAAGCCGTAGTGCCGATAAGCCTGAGAGTGGCTTCCGACAGCATAGATAACGCCGCGGTCATAAAGATGAAGCGCAACCGTAAGCACACATTGGTAGCCGCGGGGCTTATAGTAGCGCTGCTCTTCGGGAGCATAGTATACGAGAGCATAGACTGGAAGAAGGAAGATAAGCTCGTCATAGGAACGACCGAATATATAGAACTCAGGATAATCTCACAGATCTATAAACAGCTCATAGAGGACAGGACGGATATCACTGTGGAACTGAACAACTCCATGGGCAGCTTTCTGATAGTCTGGGAGGCGATGCTGAGCGGCGAGATAAGCGGAGTGCCGGGCTATACGGGGACTTAGTATTCCACTGTGCTCGGACAGGAGCTGTACCCGGGCATAACGGAGGAGGAGATATATGCGAATATCGAAGTCGCCTTAGAGGACTATGATGTGACCGCCGCGGGACAGCTCGGCCCTAACAACCAATATGTATTCGCGGTGAAGCCCGAACTTGCCGAAAAGTACGGACTTGAAAAGGTGTCAGATCTTGCCGCTATATCCTCAGATCTCGTGGTGGGCTGCTCGCCGAACTTTTATTCAAGAGATGTCGATGGACTTATCCCCGTCTGCGAGGAGTACGGATTGAATTTCAAGAACGCCCTTACATTCGGATCTGCGCCCATGTATCTGGCTCTGGAGAATGATGAGGTGGATGTCATAGTCACCTATAAGACGGACGGGCTCTTACAGAAGTACGACCTCGTGTTCCTTGAGGATGACAAAAACTTCTTTCCTCCGTATGTGCTCTTCATGATGATAGACGATTCCATAGCCAAGAAATATCCCGAGGTCGTGGAGGCTTGTATGGAGCTTGAGTTTGCTATCACGGATCAGGAGATGCAGGATCTCAATTACAGAGGTGCGGAGCTTGAAGAAGAGCCCGCCGACATCGCGCATGACTTTTTGGTGGAAAAAGGATTCTTGACTGAATGAGGAGAGGAGCATAGATGATACGATTTGAAAAGGTGAGCAAAAAGTACCGCGGTATGGACGACGAGGTGGTGAGAGACCTGAGCTTCACCATACCTTCCGAACAGATAGTAGTGCTCATAGGCCCCTCCGGCTGCGGCAAGACTACCTGTCTTAAGATGATAAACCGTCTCGTGAAGATGAGCTCCGGACGGATCCTTATAAATGACAATGATATAATGGAGCAAGACCCCATACAGTTAAGGCGCAATATGGGCTATGTCATACAGCAGACCGGCCTGTTCCCGCATCTTACCGTAAGGGAGAATATCGAGATCATCCCCGAGATCGAAAAACGGGATCCGGCGGAGATAGAGGCCCGCACGGAGGAGCTTATGAAGATGGTGGGATTGGACGCAGATCTCTATCTTGACAGGTTCCCGACCCAGCTCTCGGGCGGACAGCTCCAGAGAGTGGGGGTCGCGAGAGCCTTTGCCACGGATCCCGACATCATACTCATGGACGAGCCATTCTCGGCGTTAGATCCCATCACCCGCTCCCAGCTGCAGGACGAGCTCATATTCCTTCAGTCCAAGCTGAAAAAGACGATAGTCTTTGTGACTCATGACATGGACGAGGCCGTAAAGATAGCCGACAGGATATGTATAATAG
>CAZQFD010000082.1:0-5549 GCA_964592535.1 uncultured Lachnospiraceae bacterium
GGAGACGCTGGAGTAAAAGGAAAAGGCTGTTTTAGGCCCCTATGCTTCGCTTTCGACAAACAGCAGGGGACGCATTCGCGAAGAAAAAAAGTGTGACATAAGGACAGACTATCAGCGTGACAGGGATAGGATACTTCATTCTAAATCTTTTCGCAGGATGAAGCATAAGACTCAGGTCTTTCTGGCCCCGGAGGGAGATCACTACAGGACGAGGCTCACGCACACTCTGGAGGTCAGCCAGATCGCGAGGACCATATCGAAGGCCTTGCTGCTCAATGAGGACCTCACCGAGGCTATCGCGCTGGGGCACGATCTCGGACATACTCCGTTCGGACACAGCGGAGAGGCGGTCCTTAACAGGCTCTGTGAGAGCGGCTTTGAACACAGCGAACAGTCTGTCCGCATAGTCGAGGTGCTGGAAAAAGACGGTAAAGGCCTAAATCTCACCTATGAGACCGTAGACGGGATCAGGAACCATCAGACGAGCGGACATCCTTCCACCTGTGAAGGGCAGGTAGTGCGGCTCTCGGATAAGATAGCCTATCTGAATCATGATGTGGACGATGCGATACGAGGCGGGCTCATCACAGAGGACGACCTCCCGAGGGCCTATACGGACATCCTCGGGAAAAATGTACACGACAGGCTGAACAGCCTCATATGCGACGTCATATATAACAGTGCCGGCAAAGACGTTATCGTGATGAGCGAGCCGTATGCCGAGGCCATGCGGGGCCTGAGGTCATGGATGTTCAGCCATGTCTACACGGGAGGCAAGGCCAAGGAGGAGGAGTACAAGGCTCAGCAGATGATAGAGCTTTTGTTCCGGCATTATATGAAATACCCGGGGGAGCTTGCCCGGGAATACAGGATGTTGATAGAGCGCGGGGAGAGTCGTGAGCGGGTAGTCTGCGACTATATCTCCGGCATGACGGACAATTATGCCATAGAAAAGTTCGAGGAGCTTTTCGTGCCGAAAGGATGGAGATACTAGCTTGCCTAGATACAGTGAGGAGACTATCGCAGCGGTAAGAGAGGCCAATGACATCGTAGACGTCATAAGCCAATATATCAGACTTACCAAGAAGGGTGCGAATTATTTCGGGCTCTGTCCTTTTCATGGAGAAAAAACACCTTCCTTCTCGGTAAGCCCACAAAAACAGATCTACTACTGCTTCGGCTGCGGGGCAGGCGGAAATGTCATAAGTTTCCTGATGGAATACGAGAGCCTGAGCTTTACCGAGGCGCTTGAGCAGCTCGCCGAAAGGGCCGGGATCTCGCTTTCGCAAAGTGGCGGCGAAAGCTACCGGGCCTCCGAGCTGAAACGAAAGCTTTATGATATAAATAAAGACGCGGCATATTTCTACTATGACAAGTTAAAGAGCGAGGAGGGCGAGCAGGGACTTAGATACCTGAGAGAAAAAAGAGGCCTTCCCGACAGGACGATAACTCGCTTCGGCCTTGGATATGCCGGAAAGAAAAGAGGCGAGCTATACGCTCATCTTAAGCAAAAGGGCTACGATGATGAGAGCCTTAAGGAGTCGGGGCTCGTCATCTTCGATGAGAGAGGCGTAAGCGACCGCTTCTGGAACAGAGTCATGTTCCCGATAATGGACGCGAACAGCAGGGTAGTCGGCTTCGGTGGCAGAGTCATGGGAGACGGACAGCCCAAATATCTCAATTCTCCAGAGACCCGGATCTTCAATAAGAGCATGCTGCTCTACGGGCTCAATTTCGCAAAAAAGAGCAGAAAAAAGACATTTCTTCTCTGTGAGGGCTATATGGACGTCATAGCCCTGCATCAAGCCGGATTCACGAATGCGGTGGCATCATTGGGCACCGCTTTCAATGAAAAACACGCGGCGCTCTTAAAACGCTATGTGGGAGAGGTCATCCTTACGCAGGACAGCGACGAGGCGGGTATCAAAGCTAAGATAAGGGCCTTCCATATACTGAGGGAAGCCGGACTTGACGTGAAGATATTGAAGATGGAGAGGCATAAAGATCCCGATGAATATATAAAGGCGGAAGGAGCGGATGCCTACGCGGGGCTCATAGCTAAGGCCGAAAATGCCTTTATGTATGAGACTGAGATCGTAAGAGAAGGCTACGATCTCTCGGATCCCGCCATGAAGACGCGCTTTTATGAGGAGCTTTCGGAAATGCTCTGTATGTTCACGGAGAGCCTCGAAAGGGATAATTACATACAGGCCGTGAGCCATAAATATATGATAAACTATGATGAGCTTAAAAAGCTCACGGAGTATAGATTCCTTAGATCGGGCATGAAAGCGCCTAAGGCACAGGGGGCTGACCGGATCCTTTCGGGAAAAGTGCCTATAAAAAGAGAGACTGTCTCCCGCATGGAGCCCGGAGGAAAAGGCAGGAAAAAGAACGCTTCTTTAAAGTCTCAGAGGCTGCTTCTTTGTTGGGCCGCACAAAGCGCAGACATCTTAGATCTCATATCAGGGGAGCTTACGTCGGAAGACTTTGAGGAAGGCATACTAAGGGAGCTTTTTTGTGAACTAAAAAGAGAACGTGAGATTGGCGGAGTAGATCCCGCGAGGCTCATGGAGCTATATCCCGATGATGAGGAAAAAAGAAGATCGCTGGGCTCTATCCTTAGCAGCGACGCTGCCTCAAAGCCTTTAAGCGAGCTTTCAGAACGCGATATAAAGAAAGCCGTGAATACCGCCATCGCTTCCATAAGGTCTGACAAGATAGAACAGGAGCTTGCGGATCTGGGAGACGACATCGGCAGATTACAGGAGCTTGTAAAAAAGAAAAAGGAGATCGAAAGGCTGGGGAGCTGAACCTAGATTTAGATGATGAAACTTTCAGGACGGCTTGAAAAGATATTGGAGCTCCTTTCGATCATCCCGTCGGTGGGGCTGCTTTTAGATGTTGGCTGTGATCACGGATATACTTCGATAGAGGCTGTAAGAAGAGGGATTGCAAAACGGGCGATAGCCTCCGATGTAAATAAAGGGCCGCTCCTTAGGGCAAAGGAGCATATAGAGCTTTCCGGGCTGTCGGAAAGGATAGACACGGTGCTCTCTGACGGGCTTAGGGCTATAGAGAAGGGCGTCCTGATCCCGAAAGATAAGGAGGACAATGTGCTCCTTATCTCAGGTATGGGAGGGGAGCTCATGAGCCGTATCCTTTGGGATGGCGAGGAAAAGACGAGGCTCTTTCGCTATCTGCTCTTAAGCCCCCAGTCTGAGCCCGAGCTTCTGAGAAAGGAGCTTATCTATAGATTGGGCTATCATATAGTCCTTGAATGCTATATAAAGGACTCGGGACGGTACTATGTGATGATAAGAGCCGAAAAAGGAGCTGAAAAAGAGAACTATAACGAGGCCGAGCTGCTTTTCGGAAGGAGAGAGCTTCAGGAGGATAGAGCCTCTTATGAGGACTATCTTGACTTTACGGAAAGGCTCATAGCTAAGGCTATAGAAAAGGCATCGGCGGGCGGATCCGAAAAAACGAAAGAACGTATATCGGAATTAAAAAAACTGCGGGGGCTTATCGCGACGGCAAGATAGTCTCTCCATCACCCATTCTCCACAAAAGCGCCGTATATCGCGCGTATGGCATTCTCCATATCGTCTGAGTCCACGCCTACAAGGATGTTTATCTCATCGAAGGCCTGTATCATCATTTTGACATTGACGCCGTTATCCGCAAGAGAAGAGAAGAGCTTTGCGGAGGTACCGATACGGCTCGACATATTGCGTCCGACAGTGGCTATGAGCGCAAGATCAGGTATGAACTTTATATCGTCAGGCTCAGCCTTTTCCTTTATCTCAGCTATGAGATCGTATTGACGATCTTTTATGAAGCGCTCTTGGATGACCATGCTTATAGAATCTATACCGCTCGGAAGATGTTCTACGCTTACGCCGTATTTTTCAAATACGGAGAGTATCTTGCGGCAGAATCCCACGCTCTCAGGCATATGCTTTTTATAAAAGGAGAGGGCACAAAAACCCTTTTTCCCGGCTATACCCGTGATGACCTCATCGCCGGAGCTGTCCTGAGGGATGGAGTCGAGTATGATAGTGCCCTTGTCCTCAGGGCGGTTGGTATTCAAGATATTTATGGGGATGTTGGCTTCCTTTACCGGGAATACCGCGTCCTCATGCAGGACGCTCGCTCCCATATATGAGAGCTCGCGAAGCTCCGCGAAGGTTATCTTCTCTATGCCGCGAGGATCCCTTACTATACGGGGATCTGCCATCAGAAAGCCCGAGACATCGGTCCAGTTCTCATAGAGATCCGCGTGAAGGCATTTCGCGAGGATGGATCCTGTGATGTCGCTCCCGCCTCTCGACATCACCTTGATATTGCCGTCGGGAGTAGTGCCGTAAAAACCGGGCATGACGAAACGCTCGTGGTCTTTCATCACGAAACGCAGGTTTTCATCGGTAGTCTCAAAGTCTATACTGCCGTCGTAGTTCAATTTGATAACGTCTCTCGCGTCTACGAATGGGAAACGCAAAAGATCTGCCATCATGCGAGAGGTGAAATATTCACCCCTGCTCACCAGCTCGTCGACCGTGAGCTTTGGAAGATCCCTTGAGAGTGCGTCAAGTTCCTTTTCTATGTTCGTGTTAAGTCCGAGCTCCTTCTTTATATCTAAAAATCGCTGTTTTATCAGATCGAAGATGCCCCGGTAGTCTACATGGTACTCCACATGAGCGTGGCAGAGATATAGGAGATCCGTTATCTTATTAGCCTCCTTATCTGTCTTACCCGCTGCCGATATGACCACGAAGCGCCTCGAGTCGTCAGCCTCGATTATCGCTTTTACTTTTCTGAATTGTTCCGCGTTCGCGACGGAGCTGCCTCCGAATTTCGTTATCTTTATCATATATCTTCCCTCTTCTGCAAGTGGCTGTTACATCATCTCAAACACGAAGGACTTGTTCTCGGCCTTAGCCTTCTGAAGCATCTCTGAGAATACGGCGTCATCATATACCGTATCGCCCACATAGCACCTTCCTTTTAAGACGGAAGGATCGTAGCGGAGCTTATCTTCAAATGTTCTCTCGTAGCGGTCGGGGTCGTTAAAGATCACCTTTTCCACATCTCTCAGCACCGCATCTGCGGTCGGATCGCCTCCGGCGCCCTGTCCGTAAAATTTTAGCTCTCCGATGAGATCGCCCGAAACAGTGATAAGATTGAAGTTTGCGGGCACATTGGCCTCGAGGCTGTCATTACGGAGCGCGACAGGAGCTATGCCGAGAGCATAAGACCCGCCTTCCCGCTTTGCCATGCCCAGGAGCTTTACGGTCTTTCCTTGTGCCTTAAAACGCTCCGTCGTCGGCTTATCTATCTTTTCAATACCCACCACGGGTATATCGTCGCACAGATAGGCGTTAAAGGCGAGAGAGGCTAGGATGAGGATCTTGTTTCGTACATCGAAGCCGCTCACATCCGCCGCAGGATCCGCTTCGGCGTAACCGAGCAGCTGCGCCTCGGAGAGCGCTTCATCGTATCCGAGGCCTTCGGTCTCCATCTTCCAAAGCATATAGTTCGAGGTACCG
>CAZQFD010000083.1:0-5505 GCA_964592535.1 uncultured Lachnospiraceae bacterium
TAGAGTTCATAGGACTATCCCTCATAGAGCCGAATCGAGAACAGCCCAGAAAGAACTTCGAAGAAAAAGCTCTTTCAGAGCTTGCGGACTCCATAAAACAGCACGGGGTCATACAGCCCCTGATAGTGAGGAAGCAGGGCTATACCTATGTCATAGTAGCCGGAGAGAGACGTTGGCGCGCGGCAAGGCTTGCGGGACTTAAGGAAGTCCCCGTCATAGTCAGAGAGCTTGAGGCGGAGAGTGCGGCGGAGATCTCCATCATTGAAAATATACAAAGAGAGGATCTGAACGCGGTCGAGGAGGCTATGGCCTATCAGGAGCTTTCAAGCAGCTACGGGCTCACGCAGGAGGAGATCGCCGCGAAAGTCGGAAAGAGCCGCGTCGCGGTGACGAACAGCATGAGGCTCCTTCAGCTTTCCGATGAGATATTGGAGTTGGTAGCAGAGGGCAGCCTTTCCGCGGGACACGCTAGGTGCCTTATCACGATAGAGGATGAGAGTGAGAGGCTCGAGCTCGCGAAAGAGATCGTAAAGGACGGACTCAGCGTGCGTGAGGCTGAGAAAAGAGCTACCGGACTAAAGAAGAAAAGGCTTGCGAAAGCTGTCCCGGACGAGGCCTCTGAGAGAGAAAAGATCTTTTTGGGAGACCTTGAGCGTCAGCTTACGGAAGTTCTCGGCACCAAAGTGCGCATAAAGAATAAGGCCGGAGAGCAGGGCAGGATAGAGATAGAATATTATTCCCTGGAGGAGCTTGACCGTATCTTTGGCAGGCTTAGATGAAAGCTTGGGAATGAATATAGATAAAGACAATCAGACGGGGAGGATAAAGCATGACGGAAACAGAGATCATTATCATGGCGTTCGTGCTCATAGCCGCGCTCATGATAGCTGCCCTTGTCATGTCGATCGTCGCGATAAGCAGATATAAGAGCCTTTACCGCAGATATGACGCCTTCATGAGAGGGCGTGACGCGGAGAGCATGGAGAGCTTCATCCTGAAACAGCAGGAAGACATCGACGAATTAAAAGGGGCGAAGCTCGCGGACAGAGAAGCCATGCGTGTGATGAACCGCAATATACGCTCTGCCCTTCAAAAGTTCGGCGTGGTGCATTATGATGCCTTTGAAGGCATGGGCGGAAAGATGTCGTTCGCACTGGCGATTTTAGACTATACGAATACGGGGATCATCATAAATTGTATGCACTCGAGGGACGGCTGCTTCATCTACACTAAGAACGTAGAGGCAGGGAGCACCTATACGCCCCTCGGAGCGGAAGAAAAAGAGGCCCTTGAGAGAGCCTTAGGATATATTCAGGATCAGGATTGATAAAGCTGACTAGAAATATAAAACACAGGCTCATAAAGCTGGGGGTATTGACGGCTGTGTTTATCACGGCGCTCGCGAGCTACTTCTTCATATCCTTTAAAAGTGCGGAGGCCGAGTATACGGTCTACACATCTATGGCGGAGGCGACCCTTCCCGTGGTCTATGTGCGAAATAACGGCAGATTGATAAATGCCATGCACGGCTATCTTCAAGACATGGGCAATAATGCCGCGGGCGACAGTGTGACCGTATTACCCGAAGATCGTGAGCTCGAGATCGTCATAGCGGATTATCACAATACCATCATAGAAGTGGTATATGAGATCCGAAGCCTGGACCTAAGCCATTTTGTGGAGAGGACGAGTGTCACGGGACTTAGGAGCGAGGACGGCTATACTTATGCCACGCTCCCCATCCAGAACCTCATCACGAAAGACACCCAGTATCTCCTTAAGCTACAGGTCGATACGGGTGAAGACACCATAAATTATTATACTAAGATAGTCTGGACGGATGATGAGTATATAGACGGCATGGTGGAATTTGCTGTGTCCTTTGCAGAAAAGACCTTTGACTATGAAGAGGCTAGGGAGCTCACTACCTATCTCGAGACTGATGACATCGCGGATAATTCCGACCTGAGCACAGTAGACATTCGTTCCAGTTTTTCTCAGCTCACTTGGGCGGATACTGGCATGGAGCTCCTATCCGAGCCGTCCGTCACCATAAAGGAATATGACGGTATGATGGCGGCCATAGAGCTCAGCTATACGACGGGACGAGAGGACGAGACCGGCTCCTTAGAGATATATAATGTCAAAGACGAGTATACGCTTAGACAAGGCAGCGAGCGTATATATCTCATGCATTACGAGAGGACGGCAGACCAGATATTTGACGGGAGCAGATATCTATTTTCGGGACGGCGCATTGATTTGGGCATAAGCGCCGAGGGGAGTGTGCATGACATGAAGTCCGAGAACGGTCGTTATATCGCCTTCAAGTCCGATCGTGAGCTCTGGTGCTACGATCAGGAGGACCGCATAGCGGTCAGCGTATTCTCCTTTAGGAGCGGCACGGATGACGGTGTGCGCTCAAACTATGATAAGCACGATATAAAGATACTGTCGCTGAGCGACCGCGGGGTGCTGGATCTCGTGGTTTACGGCTACATGAATCGGGGCGTACACGAGGGCTATAACGGCATAGCCTATTATCGATATGATATGGAGAATGACGTCCTCACGGAGCTTTTCTTCATCCCGATAAACTACACCTATGAGAAGATAAAGGTAGAACTGGATGAGCTCTGCAAAAAAGGCGCCAATGATATGCTCTACCTAAAGCAGTACGACTCGGTATATGCTATAGATCTGAACTCTCTGGAGGTAGTAGTCATCGCCGCGGATCTGAGCTATGGAGGCTACGCTGTCGATAACCTACAGACCATGTTCGCGTGGCAGGAGGAGGACACCTACAGCTCGCAGAGGATAAGGCTCTTGGACATAGAGACCGGCGTGACGCAGACGATAGAGTCGGACGAGGATGAGTATCTGAGGGTCATAGGATTCAGCAATGACGACGTCATCATAGGCTACGCGGGCGTATCGGACAGCTATATCATAGGCGGCAGGATCAAGGGACTGCCAATGTACCGCATAGAGATATTGGACGGGGATCTGGAGCTCGTAAAAGAATACAGCCGTGAGAGCATATATGTGGACGATGTGTCCATAGAGGGCAGCCGTATATTGCTCACACTCTACCGAAAGAGCGATGAGACGGGCAGATATGTCTATTACGGAGACGATACGATAGTCTCCACAGAGGACATAGATATGGAGCCTACGAGCATACAGATGACGAACGACGAGATAAAGAAACGAGTATACTATATATCCTTGGACAATGAGATAAGGACCTCGAGATCTTTAGATGTGAGGGCGCCGGAGCAGATCTCATATGAACATTCAGGCACGATAGAGCTTTCGAGGAGCGAAACGAACAGCGGCGGGATGATATTTTACGCTTACGCGAGCGGAGAGCTCCTTTTGTGTACACCTGAGCTTTGTGACGCCGTGGATGCTTGCTATGACGAGATGGGCTATGTGACAGATCAAAACGGTGTGATCGTGTATAACCGCACCGACCGCGAAAACGTCGTCAATATCCAAGATCCCACACAGGTGGCATATCAGCTTATGGCGGCACTTGAGAACTTCACCGAGAGTCGTATAGATGCGGATAACGGTATCGTGATATTGGATACTTACGGGCTCAGCCTGAATCAGCTTTTATACTATGTATATAAGGGCATACCGGTAGTCGTCTATACCGAAGGCGACAGCTATGTGTTCATAAGCGGCTACGACAATAAGGACGTCCGTATCTACGATCCTCAGATATCGGAGGAAGCGGGCAGAGTGACGAGGATCTCGAAGGAGGACGCAGAGGTCTGGTTAAGGGAGATCGGCAACAATACTATTTCTGCAAAGACATATTGATACATAAGGAAAATGGGATGAATATACTTATAATAGATGCGCAGGGCGGGGGCATAGGCCGCCAACTCGTCGCGGCGATAAAATCTGAGCTGCCGGGGTCGGTGAGCGTGACTGCCGTAGGCACTAACTCGACCGCGACCTCGGCCATGCTGAAAGCCGGGGCGGATATAGCCGCCACGGGAGAGAATGCGGTGATAGTGAACAGCCGAAAGGCCGATGTGATAGTGGGGCCGATAGGTATAGTGATAGCGGACTCCCTCTACGGGGAGATCACGCCGAAGATGGCTGAGGCCGTAGCGCAGAGCTCCGCGAGACGCTTGCTAATACCTATCAACCACTGCGATAATATCGTGATAGGTGTGGGAGACCTGCACATAGGCCGCTTGATACAGAAGGTGATAGATGAGCTAAAGGCGGGGCTTGCCTGATTCCGGGGATCGCTCATACGCGAGCCACAGGTATCCGCGAGCGTGAAGGCCTTTTTCGCTTTTAGGTCAGCTACGATCTTATGAGTGGCTCTCAGATCCGGTGCGATCATATCCTCGGTGCAGATCCATGAGAAACTAAAAAAGGAGACACGAAATGAAAGTCTTATTTATCGGAAACAGTCACACTTTTGTCCACTACGTCCCCGCGAGAGTGGCGAGCTTTTGCGCCTCCAAGGGCCGTCCGGTGGAGACGACCATGCTCACCTATCCCGGAGTGGGGCTCGATTGGCACCTTGAGCAGTCTCAGACCTATTATGACCTGCTTTACGGAGGCTATGACGTGGTGGTGCTTCAGCATAATGCGCACCCCTTCCCCGGGCGGGAGTCCCTTATAGAAGCGGGAAAGTGCATGGGCGCTCTGATCCCGGAAGGCACGAAGCCATACCTATATATGACTTGGAGCGAAAAGGATAACCCGCAGGGACAGGAGATAATGAGCGCTACATATGAGGAGCTGGGCGAGCTCATAGGCGCAAAGGTATGTCCGGTGGGGCGGATCTGGCAGGCGGTGAGGAAAGCGTACCCCGAAGACGAGCTTTACTTTGCCGATGGAGAACATAGCTCCGTGCTGGGAGCATCGCTTGCGGGAGCGGTCATCGGGCGTACGATCCTCGACATGGAGCTCTCTTGTGAGCTTTGCTATGAGGATGCGAAGGAGCTTGAGAAGCTTTCGCTGGATCCCCGTATGCCGGATCTTGTCATGCGTGACGGAAAACTCGAGCTGAGCCCCGCAGATCCGAACTTCTGAAAACGGCTTTTCACTGAACGGAGCCTATATCATTGGACAAAGTCCGTGTTTACGGCTACCTTGGCTGCAACGCCTGTAGGTACGGGAAGGTGTGTAAAAGGATGACTTCAACAGCCTGACGCCGAAGATCCGCCCGCAGGAAAGATCATAATAAACAATAGAACTCCTTACCATCGCTTTGGATGAGGAGTTATTCTTTTTTTCCGTATGCTTTTATACTTTCGTTCCTTGGAACGATATGAATTCCTTGCAAACTTTTTGTGATAGCATGCTGAAAATTTCAAATGCACATTGACACGGTGTCAGAATACTTCTATACTATCAACTGACATAATGTCAGAATAGAAACGGGGACAATAAGGCAGAAAACGCTACGCTCTCGAAGGACGGAATATGAAGTACACGAATTTAGGCAGATCAGATCTGAAAGTTTCCCGT
>CAZQFD010000084.1:0-5488 GCA_964592535.1 uncultured Lachnospiraceae bacterium
CATGACATGATATAGACCGCGATAAAGGAAAGGCCCTCCGAAGAAGAACTGATAGTGGACGCGTATATATCAGAAAAAAGAAAAAAAACGCGTGCGGCCGAGATAAAAAAAGAGGAACAAACGAATGAGAAGCCCGCTCTAAAGCCTGAGGCGCCCGCTGAGCCTTTTGAGAGCGCAAGAAGAGAGCTTTATGACGCCGAGGAGCTTAAAAGACGTTTTGATGAGAGCAGCGATATAAAGGGGCTCTTCTTATTTAAAGAGGACGGAGCGGAGCTTGCGAAGGAGTACGAGCAGCAGAGCCTTCCTAAGGAGGTCTTTTTATCTGAAAGAGCCTATCCCTACTTTAAGCTTATCGGGCAGGTGTTCGGGACATATTGGATAATAGAATATGACGGATATATGTATCTTATAGATCAGCACGCCGCCCATGAGAAGGTGAACTATGAGCATCTCATGAAACAGGTGAGGGAAAGGACGGTCGGCTCTCAATACATAAGCCCTCCTGTGCTCCTTCATCTTCGCGCGAACGAGGCCGTGGCCGTTATGGAGGATCTTTCCGTATTCGAAGAGCTCGGCTATGAGCTTGAGGGAGCAGGCGGGAATGACATCATTGTAAGAGCCGTCCCCGCTAACTTGCCTGAACTATCCAAAAAAGACCTCCTCATGGAGGTCATAGACTCGCTTTCCGAGGAGTTTAGGCATAAGAACGCGGCTGGGAGCCTCAGAGATAAGCTTGCTTCAATGTCGTGCAAGGCGGCGGTAAAGGGCAACAGCAGGCTCTCAGAGCCTGAGATGAGGGCGCTCATAGGCGAATTACTCACCTTAAACGACCCCTATGCCTGTCCTCACGGAAGACCGACGATAGTGCGTTGGTCGAGATATGAGCTGGATAAGCTCTTTAAACGTATAGTCTGAGATGTATTATTGGGAAAGAGGAAAAAATGAAGGCCCTCCGCTCATAGTCATAGCAGGGCCTACCGGAGTGGGGAAGACCGCTCTCTCCGTAAGGCTTGCCAAGGAGATAGGCGGGGAGGTGATCTCAGCCGACAGTATGCAGATATATAGGGACATGGATATAGGCACGGCCAAGGTCACAAAGGAGGAGATGCAGGGCGTGCCCCATCATCTCATAGACGTGTTAGACCCTCGGGAAAACTATGACGTGACACGCTTTAAGGCTATGGCGGAGGAAGCCGTAAGCTCTGTATACGAGCGGGGGCATATCCCCATCGTATGCGGAGGTACGGGCTTTTATATACAGGCGCTGGTCTACGGCATTGATTTTGAGGATGAGGACAAAGCCCGTATGGTAGGCTTTCGGGAGCGGCTTTATAAGGAGGCTTTGGAAAAAGGAAGGGCCGAGATACACGAGAGGCTAAGGGAGATAGATCCGGTATCATATGAGAGGATACCCGCGAATAACCTAAAACGTGTCGTGAGAGCGCTTGAATACCATGAGCTTCATAAGGAGCCTATATCCGCTCACAACGAAAAAGTGAGGAAAGAGCGTAAAAGCCCGTACGATCTTCGATATTTTGCGCTCGTAGATGAACGAGAACGCCTATATGAGAGGATAAACAGACGCGTGGATCTCATGATGGAAGAGGGTCTCCTGCGAGAGGTAAAGAAGCTAAAGGAGATGGGCGTGGGCCGAGATCGTACCTCTATGCAGGCCATAGGCTATAAAGAGCTTAGAAGCTTTTTGGAAGGTGAGATGAGCCTTTCGGAGGCGGTAGAGGAGATAAAGAAAAATTCCAGGCATTATGCTAAACGCCAGCTCACTTGGCTCAGGCGTGAGCGGGATGTGATAATGATAAATATAAGCGAGACAGGAGATATTTTAGATGAGCTTAGAAAACATATATAAAAGGCTCGGCATATCCGAGCCGGTATATAGATATTGCAATGAGAAAGAGAGGGAGCTTTCGGAGAGGTTCGCCGAGATAGATAGGATATTTGAATATGATCAGCTCAAGGTGCTGAAAGCTATGCAGGACTGCAAGGTGTCAGAGGCCTGCCTTACCGAGACTACGGGCTACGGCTACAACGACCTCGGAAGAGACAGGCTTGAGGAGGTCTACTCAAAGGTATTCGGCACGGAGGACGCTCTGGTGCGCTCACAGATAGTCTGCGGGACCCATGCGCTCACGGTGGCGATCTTCGGCAATACCAGGCCGGGAGACGAGATATTCTCACCGGTGGGGCTCCCCTATGATACACTGCTCGAGGTGATAGGGATAAGAGAGGCCGTGGGATCCCTTAAAGAGTATGGAGTAGACTTTTCCTACTGCGACTTAAGGCCGGATGGGAGCTTTGACTATGAAGCCATAAGGCAGGGCATAAACGAACGCACGAGCCTTGTAGAGATACAGAGGAGCAGAGGCTATTCCGAAAGGCATACCCTTTCCGTGGCGGAGATAGGGGAGCTGATAGCCTTCATAAGGTCGATAAAGCCCGATGTAAAGATAATGGTGGATAACTGCTACGGAGAATTCGTAGAGGAGCTGGAGCCGACAGAGGTAGGGGCCGACATGGCGGTCGGCTCGCTCATAAAAAACCCGGGAGGCGGTATCGCGCCGGTGGGTGGTTATATAGTCGGCACAAAGGAATGTGTGAAAAATGCCGCCTCGAGGCTCACTGCGCCGGGACTTTATAAGGAGCTGGGGCCGTCGCTTGGAAACAACAGGCTGCTCTATCAGGGGCTTTTCATGGCTCCGTCCGCCGCAGCGTCGGCCGGAAAAGGCGCTGTATTGCTCTCGGCGGTCTATGAGGGCCTTGGATATGAATGTGCTCCTAAGACCGCGGAGAAGCGTCATGACATCATAGAGGCCGTTACCTTTCACAGCCCCGGGCCGCTTGCAGCCTTTTGCAGTGGCGTGCAGAAGGCCGCCTCGGTGGATTCGTTCATAAGGCCCGAGCCTACACCTACGCCCGGATACGAACATGAGATAATCATGGCCGCGGGCTGCTTCATCTCGGGATCCTCCATAGAGCTCTCCGCCGACGGGCCTCTTAGAGAGCCTTATACTGCATATTTTCAAGGCGGACTCACCTATTATCACGCGAAGCTTGGAGTCATGCGAAGCCTTGAGGAGCTCATACGAGAGGGATATATAAAAAGACTTCCATGAGCGATATATCAAAAGCTTGCCACCTTCTTTATATCATTCTACCGTGACGGATTTCGCGAGATTTCGGGGCTTATCCACATCAAGTCCTTTTGAGACAGAGAGATAATAACCTAAAAGCTGCAGCGGTATGATAGCGAGGCTCGCGGCAAAGATCGGCTCCGTATCGGGTATATAAAAGCATACGTCTACCGTATCTTCTATGCTCTTATGTGACTCCATGGTGATACCTAAGAGCCTTGCGCCTCTTGATTTACACTCTACCATGTTGCTGAGCGTTTTCTCATAGAGGCCGGGCTGAGTGAGAGATCCTATGGCTAGCGTGCCATCCTCGATAAGACTGATGGTACCGTGCTTAAGCTCTCCCGCAGCGTAGGCCTCGGAGTGGATGTAGCTTATCTCTTTTACCTTAAGGCTCCCCTCCATGGCTATGGCGTAGTCTATGCCCCTTCCTATGAGGAACATATCACGGGCATTAGAATGCTCAAAGGCAAAACGTTGCAGGCGCTCTTTATCATTAAGCAAGCTTTCCATCTTATCGGGAAGCCTGTTAAGCTCCTCGCAGAGCTCTTTTTCACGGCTCTCGTCTATGCAGCCTCTGAGCAGCGCCATGTGCAGAGCCAGGGCATAGCAGGCCGAAAGCTGTGCGCTGTAAGCTTTAGTCGTAGCCACGGCGATCTCGGGGCCCGCGAGCGTATAGAGCACATGATCTGACTCTCTCGCGATAGAGGACCCGATGACATTCACGATCGAGAGCGTCTTAAAGCCGCGCCTTTTGGCTTCTTTAAGGGCTGCGAGACTGTCCGCGGTCTCTCCGGACTGGCTTATGACCACGCAGAGCATATCCTTCGCCAATATGGGCGCTCTGTAACGAAACTCAGAGGCCAATTCCACTCTTACCGGTATACGGCAGAGCTCCTCGAATATATATTGTGCCGCGACTCCCACATGATAAGCGGATCCGCAGGCGATAAAGCAGATAGCCTCATAGGAGCTAAGCTCCTCATCGCTTATCCCCGCAGGCTCGAGACTTATCCCGCCGTCCTTCATCACGGAAGAGAGTGTAGAGGCCACGGCCTTAGGCTGCTCGTGTATCTCCTTCAGCATGAAGTGCTCATAGCCCTCTTTTTTCGCCGAGTCCACGTCCCAATCCACTCTTACGGGAGCTATCTCAACCTCGTCTCCGTCCAGATTATAGAAGGTGAGTTCGCCGTCCTTCATCCTGGCGCATTGGAGATCCTCCAGATAATATATATCTCTGGTGTACTCGATCATTGCGGTCACGTCCGAAGCGAGATAAAGGCCGTCGGAGCCTTTGCCGAGCACGATAGGGCTGTCCTTCCTTGCCGCGTAGACCTCTCCGGGATAGTCCTTGAACATGAGAGCCATGCCGTAGGTGCCTCGCATACGCACCATGGCCTTATTTATGGCGTCTATCGGCGTACCGAAATATTTTTTATAATAATAGTCTACGAGCTTAACGGCTACCTCAGTGTCTGTGGCCGAACGGAAAGTATAGCCTTTCTTTATGAGCTTATCTTTAAGCTCCTTATAGTTTTCGATTATGCCGTTATGCACAGCCACGACCGCGCTGTCATCGCTGTATTGAGGGTGGGCGTTCTCCTCTGAAGGTTCCCCGTGGGTCGCCCATCTGGTATGACCGATCCCGCAATGCCCCTTAAGGCCCGGATTATCATCTATCTTCTCGATGAGATTAGAAAGCCTTCCCTTGGCCCTTATGACCTGCATGTCCTTATCATCGGAAAGGATGGCAAGCCCCGCGGAATCATAACCGCGATACTCAAGCTTCTTAAGGCCGGAGAGCAATATGGGGATCGAATCCTTAGGACCAGTATAACCGACTATACCGCACATATATACACCTCTGAATATCTTATGAAATCGTGATCAGCTGTAGCCGGACTCGCTTTAAGCGCGCCCGCATATAAAACATGGATATTATATCATCAAAGGCAGGATAAAAAAATGAAAAATATCTTAATGTTCGAGCTGACAAAAATAGCCTAAAGCCTAAACCACCGAAAATATCTTGGATCGCGAGCCTTTGAAATACCCGTGCGCTTGTCGGACTGACAAAGAGCCACCCGACTCATAAGGAAGGGCAGAATTTACTGGTTTTTCCGTAAATTTTAGTAACAATATGAAAAACGACTCTAAAGACGCTGATATATACTGGGATCCTCTGTCTGGCTGGAGTATGTTGAAATACTATCTTTTGCGGAAGAACCAGTTTACTTTTGCGATCGGCGTGCATATATCTTGCCCTTGAAATATGCACTTAGGTATTGACTTAGGCAGCCTAAGTGGTAAAATAGTGCCTAATAAAGAGGCTGGGAGGC
>CAZQFD010000085.1:0-5479 GCA_964592535.1 uncultured Lachnospiraceae bacterium
AGGCTCAACAGAAGCTTTGGGAGCGTTACTTCGCGAAAGAAAAGAGCATATATGAGGATCTGCTTTCGGAGCCTGAGAGAGTGACCGTATGTACGGTGAAAGAGCTTGCGGAGAAATATGATACGGACATACAGCTCATCACAGGCTTTCTGGACGGTATCAATGAGTCTCTTAAGGGCTACGAAAATCCTATCGAGGAGATGACCGAAGATACCGAGATAAAGATAGAGATAGACCCCGAAAAGCTCTACTACAACATGGTAGACGCCAAGGCCAACTGGCTCTATGAGCTTCCGCAGTGGGACGCGATACTCACGAAGGAGCGCAGGGAGGAGCTTTACCATGAATGTAAGACCTCGGGAATAGTGAGACGACAGGGGAGGAAGATATATCCGAACGACCTTTGCCCCTGCGGATCGGGAAAGAAATATAAAAAATGTTGCGGAAGGAACGCGAGCTGAAATAATTTCTTGTTCTTTTTTTTATACCGGACCGGCAAACCGTTTGACAGAATATTTGACTGGTGCTATATTTGCTTTGGCCTGAAGCATTTTCGGGCCGGCATTTTGTAGGAGGTAAAAAAATGAGAGGGACAGTCAAATGGTTTAACAACCAAAAGGGCTACGGTTTCATTTCCGATGAGAGCGGTAAAGACATCTTCGTTCACTATTCGGGATTGAATATGGAAGGCTTTAAAACTCTTGATGAAGGGCAGGAAGTCGAGTTCGACGTTGTCGAAGGGACCAAAGGGCCTCAGGCTACTAACGTGACAAAGTTATAATGACTCTTTACTTAAATTCCTTTCATCTCATAAATAGATAACGAACTAGGCTTTACACGTTATTTAAATACGTTATGAATAGAAGTTATTAAAGATATCTAGGGACGGTCAGGAGACTTTCCCGCAGATCGTAACTTAGACCGGTAGCAAAGGAAGCTGCAAGATCATCACATGATCGGCGGCTTCCTTTTTTAAAGATCAGGCATAAAAGGAGAGCGAAATATGCGGATGTTCAACTGTGATTATCTTGAAGGCGCTCATGAGAGCATACTCAAGGCGCTTGCAAAGACGAATCTAGACCAATATCCCGGCTATGGCGAGGATGTACATTGTGAGAACGCGAGAGCCTACATCAGAGACCTTGTGGGCGATGAAGATGCCTATGTCAAATTCCTTGTCGGAGGGACTCAGACCAATACGATCATACTGAGCTATCTGCTCCGTCCGCACGAGGGAGCCGTAAGCGCGGATACAGGCCATATCGCGGTACACGAATCGGGGGCCATAGAGGCCCAAGGGCATAAGGTCATCACCCTGCCGAACAAAGACGGAAAGCTCGACGCGGGCGACCTTAAGGCATATATGAAGGAGTATCTTGCCGATGAGACCCGCGAACATATGGTAAAACCGAAGGCCGTATATATCTCATTTTCGACTGAGACGGGGAGCATATACTCCAAGGAGGAGCTGAAAGCTATTCGTAAGGTCTGCAAAAAATATGGGCTTTATCTATTTATTGACGGGGCAAGGCTGGGATATGGGCTCATGTCCGAAAAATGCGATCTGACGGTAAAGGACATATATAGCCTCAGCGATGTATTTTATTTCGGAGGGACTAAACAGGGAGCGCTGTTCGGAGAGGCCGTGGTCTTTAATTCAAAGCTCGGCCATGAGGATTTCCCCTACTACATAAAGCAAAAGGGAGGACTGCTCGCAAAGGGCTGGCTCTTAGGCATACAGTTTGAGAAGCTCCTCGAAAAAAGAGAGGATGGGAGCTGCCTTTACTTTGAGCTGGCGGATCACGCCGACAAGCTCGCCATGAGGATAAACCGTTATCTAAAGGAGGAGGGGCTTGAGAGCTACGGCGAGAGCTATACGAATCAGCAGTTCTTTATCTTTCATAACAAGCTCCTAAAGAAGCTCTCCAAAAAGTACAGCTTCAGCAGTACCGCCGCGGTCGACGGGGAACACACCGCGGTAAGGATATGCACCTCTTGGGCCACGGCGGAAGAGGACGTGGAAAAGCTGCTTGCCGATATAACAAAGGCTAAAAAGAAGCTTGAAAAATGATAAAAGACTGGTACATCTACGCTAAAAAAGCGGACTTTGACCGCATATCGAGAAGATTCGGCATAGATAAGGTCACCGCGAGGGTGCTCAGGAACAGGGGCCTTATGAGCGATGAGGAGATAGACCTCTTTTTGAACGGCAGTATAGATAGCCTCTATGATGAGCGTGAGCTTCCGAACGCGGAAAAGGCCGCGGATCTCATCTTGAAAACTGTCAGAGACGGAAAGAAGATCCGCGTAGTAGGCGACTATGACATCGACGGCGTATGCTCGACCTATATCATGCTAAAGATACTCGGGGCGCTCGGAGCGAGAACGGACTGCGAGATCCCGGATCGCATAACGGACGGCTATGGGATAAATCCGCGTATCATAGATGAGGCGGTATCGGACGGCATAGAGCTTATCATAACTGTGGATAACGGCATCGCGGCCATAGAGGAGCTTGAGGCGGCTAAGGAAAAAGGGCTCTCGGTAGTCGTCACGGATCACCACGACGTAAGGACAGCTGAAGACGGCACTGAGCTTTTGCCGCCCTGCGACGCTTTGGTGGACCCTAAATTATCGGCTTCCCGCTACCCAAGTCATGATATATGCGGAGCCGTAGTGGCGTGGAAGCTGGGGAGGCTCCTCCTAAGAAAGGGAGGATCCTCTATAGAGGTCTGGGATGAGCTCCTGCCTTTTGCCGCCATAGCCACTGTGGGGGACATCATGCCCCTTACCGGAGAGAACAGGATCATAGTAAAAGAGGGGCTGAGAAGGATGAATGAAAGCCCCGAGGAGCTAGTGCTCGGGCTGAGGGAGCTGATCCGTGCCTGTGACATAGCTGAAAAAGAGATAACGGCCTATCATATAGGCTTCGTCATTGGCCCGTGTATCAACGCGAGCGGGAGGCTTAGCTCAGCCTATGAGGCCCTAGAACTGTTTTTATCGAGGGACGAACGGGAAGCCGCGGAGAGAGCCGAACGCCTTAAGGCGCTGAATGAAGATCGAAAGAACATGACGGAGCGGGGCGTGCTCCTTGCCGAGGCGAAGGCGGAAGAACGATATAAGGATGATAAGGTGCTGGTGATAGAGCTTCCTAAGCTCCATGAGTCTCTCGCGGGGATCGTGGCGGGACGTATCAGAGAAAAGTTCGGAAAACCGACCATAGTCATCACAGACACAGACACGAAAGGTATATCCAAAGGAAGCGGGCGTTCCATAGAGGCCTATCATATGTTCCTCGGCCTTCAGAGAGTGCAGGATCTCCTTGTGAAGTTCGGAGGGCATCCTATGGCCGCGGGCCTCAGCTTAAGGACAGAGGATATAGGAGAACTGCGCCAAAGGCTCAATGACGAGTGCGGCCTAAAAGAGGACGATCTTCGTGAAAAGATCTGGATAGACGCGGCCATGCCTATAAGCTATGTGAGTGAGAAGCTCATCACTGAGCTATCGAAGCTCGCGCCCTTTGGAAACGGTAACGAACGCCCGCTCTTTGCGCAAAAAGATCTCATAGCCTACGATCTCAGGATATTTGGGAAAAATAAAAATGTCCTTAAGCTCCTCCTTCGAGAGGAAGGGCGTCCACCGCGCTCCGCGATCATGTTCGGGGACGCGGAGGAGTTAAAAGCCGAGCTTTGCGAAAAAGAACGGATCTCCGTGCTCTATTATCCGCAGATAAATGAATACGGAGGTAAGAGAGAGATACAGATAGTGATAAGAGACTTTCGCTGAAGGATACGATCGTTTCTAAAAAAGTACTTGCAAATATCAGGGAAAAAGCATATAATTTGTTTCATCATGTTAGCATGGTAAAGTGATAGCATGCGACAACAAACTTCAGAGGAGATGGATCATGAGACTACGAAAGATATGCACGATGACGATATTAGCAGCGATTGGCGCCCTTGCTCTTACGGCGTGTTCCACGTCGGGCACCGCCGGCGAGACACAGACTGAGAGCTCTGCTTCGCAGGCTTCTAACAGGCTCGAGGAGATACTTGAGAGAGGATATATCGAGGTCGCTACCGAGCCTTACTTTGCCCCCTTTGAATTTATAGACGCCACGAAGTCAGGCGATGACAGATATGTGGGCGCCGACATAGAGCTTGCGAAATATATCGCGGAGCAGCTCGGCGTGGAGTGTAGGATAGTTCCGCTTGACTTCGCTACGGTACTGAGCAGCATAACGGAAGGCAAATACGATCTCGCGATCTCCGCGTTGGCCTATACGCCTTCAAGAGCTGAGGCCATGGAGCTTTCAGACGGATATTATTATGACGATGAGAACGCCGTACAATACGGTATCATGATAAGATCAGATCTCGCAGAGGAGATAAAGACCGCAGCGGATCTAAAGGACTACAGCGTAGTAGTACAGAGCGGGTCTTTGCAGGAGATATTTGCCACGGAGCAGCTCCCCGAAGGCTGCAAAGAGCTTCGATATGTCTCTGCTACTACGGACGGCTTCCTCATGGTGCAGCAGGATAAAGTAGACGCCTGTATCACGGCGACTTCGACGGCGCAACTCTATATCGACGCCAACCCGGACAGCGATCTGGCCATCTCGCCCTACATAAGCTTTGAGGTGGATGAAGAGCTTCAAGGCACCAGGATAGGCATCCGAAAAGGAGAGACGGAGCTGCTCGAGGCGGTCAATGAGATCATAGCGGATGTAGTAGAACAAGGCCTCTTTACACAGTGGTATGCCGAATATACGGAGATAGCCTCATCTCTCGGGGTCTGATAGCGAGATAGATAGGGAGACATAGGGATGCTTGAGACTATAGGAAATATATTGGCGAGATACGGCCATGTTTATGTGGAAGGCCTGATAGGCACTATCTGGCTCGCGCTCATAACGGTGATAGCCGGTACGGCGGTAGGTACGCTGCTCGCGGTCATGCGGCTTGGAAAGTCCAGGATAGCCAATGAATTTGTAAGATCATATGTGTGGGTGCTGAGAGGCACCCCCATACTTTTGCAGCTCTACTTTTTCTGGATCTTTTTGCCGGATGTACTCCCTTTTGAGCTTTCGGACACCGCCTGTATCATCGTAGCCCTTATAGTCAATGCCAGTTCCTACGTTTCGGAGATAATAAGGGCAGGCATACAGGCCGTGGATAAGGGACAAAGCGAGGCGGCGCGCTCTCTCGGCCTTAACGAGATACAGGCCATGAGATATGTAGTCATGCCTCAGGCTGTAAAGAATATATTGCCGGCGCTTGGCAATGAATTTATAAACATGATAAAGCAGGTCTCCCTGGCGTCCGTTTTCTTCATAAACGAGCTCACGACATCCTACAGGACGGTGCTGTCCGCCACTTACAGACCGATAGAGTCCATCATCATCACGGGATTTATCTATCTCTTCCTGACTACGGTATTGACGGAGATAATGGATAGATTCGAACTCAGATTGAAAAAA
>CAZQFD010000086.1:0-5428 GCA_964592535.1 uncultured Lachnospiraceae bacterium
CTTATATCCAGCTCGTCTATGCTCATCTCGAAGGTAAGCTCCGAGAGGTCGTATATGATGGCAAGCGTAGAGGTCGAGGAGCTGGAAGAACGGTCTATCTTGTCTCCAACCTTGACATTCTTCTGTACTATCTGTCCCGAGATAGGTGCCGTGATGGTATAGTCATCCAATGTGTCATTGAGATCTTCTAATGTATCCTCGGCATTCGTAAGGGTATCCTCTGCCTGTTCAAGGGCGTCCTCTACCTGATCTATGGCATCCTCATAGGACTCCTGCGTCATCGTGAATATAGCTGTCCCGACAGACACATACTGTCCCTCGCTCACCAGCAACTCATCCACTTCCACACTGTAAGGAAGTTCACACTTCATCTGGTCACTCTGCGAAGCTGTAAACGTGGCGCTGCCCGCGGAATAGATGTCTCCGTACTGAGCCGTCGCGGAGTCGCTCTCCATGAGACCGCCCGGATTATCCACTACGACAGTGACGTACTTTATGAGCACGCCTCCAGTAAGAGTCTCCTGTAGGTTCGACTTGGTCTTTACTACACCCGCAAGCTGTTCGCCCGTATCAGAGAGTGTCACTGTGACCGAAGCTCCTTCCGGTATCTGATCCGCCTCTATGCTCAGGAAAGGCAATCTTATCTCCATCTGGGAGTCGTTGTAAAGCGTGGCTATGACTGTGCCGTTTCCGCCGCCTACATTGTCGCCCTTACTTATCTGTATATCGGTGATATAGCCGCTCGCAGTACTGCGGTAAGTCCTTCCGCTATACTCGGAGATATTCTCTTGGTATTCTTTGAGAGCCTTTTCGTAATCGGTCTGAGCCTTTTCGAGGTTCTCCTCGGCCGTCACGATCTGACGTTCCACACTGGTAGCGTCTATGCGGTACAATACCTGCCCCGCCTCTACCTGATCTCCTTCTTCAAAGTCGGCCTCTATGACGTCCCCTTCGACCAAGGAGGTGATGGTATAGGTGTCTCCCGCCTGCAGAGTCCCTGAAGATGTAAGGCTGCTGATGATCGTGCCTTTTGCGACAGTGCCTATGTTCTCCTGACTTATCGTTGATTCAGCGGCGAGCCTCGACGCTCTGTCCGTGATGAGCTTTATGCCCAAAGCCGCGACCACCACCAAGACTATCGCCCCGATGATGATACGTTTTTTCATAAGCTGCTTTTCGCGCTTATTTTTCTTCCGCTTTTTGACATTAGGCTTGCTGTCGGTCTTCTCGGCCTTTTTAGTTTTTTCAGTCTGTTCGGTCCTCTCAGACTTCTCGGTCTTTTGCTTTTCCTTTTCGTCCAAACCGGCCATGCTATCTCCCTTTCAATGCTTTTTTAGGATGTCCGCGATGTTCCTTACGGATCTCTCTTTAGCCAGGATCTATATCTCGATCATTACGAGCTGCTTTCGGAACTTGTCTCATCGCTACTGCTTGAGCTGGTGTCATCACCCAGGGTGTAGCTGTTTCCGAAGTTATCCGTATAGGTGCCTGTATCAGTGTCATATCTCGACGATGTAGAGGAATATACCACTGTAGATTGGTTCGCCGTATCATACTTCAGCACACCCACGCAGTAATAATGGTATGTATATTCTCCATCGCTATCGTAGGTCTCATTCTCCTGGCAGATGATGATGACATAATCACCTACGCTTATCTCTCCGTTCACGGAGAACATGAATTTTACATCGGATCCGCTCAACTCGTACTCCGTGCCTCCTATGAGCACCGACGAAGGCGTAGTGATGTTCGACGATGTGTAATATATGGCGTTGACCTTTCCGTATATACAATAGTAAGGGAGATCTGAGCTTCCGTCATTCGTACCGTAAGCCCATACCGTCTTTGAGGACTCACTGTAGTAGACGACGAGCCAGCCGCTACGGTTTATCTGGCTTCTGAAATATCTCTCCGCTGAGATCCTGCCCGATACCTCTGTGCCGTTGTAATAGAATCTCGCCTCGTCCATGCTGAAGGGAAGGGTGCTCTCAAGCTCGTCTACGGAACGCACGAGCACAGGGCCATCCATCTCATCCTCTACGAGAGTCGTAGCGTCTATCTCACCATCGTCTGACAGGGAAACATTCAGCACCGTACCGTATATGCTCGATGAATTTTTTGAATTCGTCTTTAAGAGGTTGTAGAAGATATTTATGCAGTCGAGCTTCGTAAGCGTGTCTTCCAAACTCGAAGCTGAGATACCGTCGTCTAAGTCGAGGGATTTAAAGAGGCTCAGCCTTCCGTCCGCGGCGTCCGTCCCGTAGTCATCCTCGGTATATCCGAGCAATGTGAGCACAGCCTTTGAGGCGTCATTCAGCGTCACATAGGAATTCGGCTCAAAGTTGCCGCCGAGCTTCGTGCGCATGAGGCCATTCCTGAGGGCCGCTCTTATATAGCCTGAATTGGTATCGGTCCCGGGGACGTCGTTCGCCGCCGCCACAGTGCTCGTCGCCGATATCGAGTCTTTATATGAGCTCGCATTTATGAGCATAACAGCAAAATCGCTCCTGGTAACATAGGAGTTGAGATCGTTGCTGTCTGTGATCCCGCAGGTCGCTATCACCTGATTGCGGTAGCTCTGTGTAGCGTTCGTGAAAGTGAGGGCATAGGCGGGGATCTGTGAAAGGGCTGTCGAGCACAGCACTACTCCCGCCGCCGTATAGTAGGCATAACGCTTGTTTTTTTGATAAGTCTTTCTTTTCAGTTTATACATTATTCCTCTCCGTTCCTGTGAGGCTATAAAGCCGCTCCAAGACCGCAGGGAGTTTTGTATCCCCCCTCGCTCTGGGTCTTAGACTGTATCAGGATAAAATAAAGCCCATACTCCAAAAGTACGAGCATATGATAAGGTCGTTTTGTGTCCATATTGTGATTTGACTGTGTACAAGATCTGAAATATCGAGCTTCTCGCAAAAAGAACGCTCGATATTTTCATCCTCTCAGAAAAGCGGGGCGAATACCCTAAGCGCCTTTCCGAAAAAGAGCTTTAAAGGCGGGAGCTCCTCGTAGGCCTCCATATCTATCTCCACACAGTCTCTCAGATTCTTTCGAAAGTCCTTCTCCATGTCCTTTACGGCGAGCACGTCATACATGAATACCGCATTCTCAAAGTGGAGATAGAGGCTTCGGAAATCCAGGTTTATGCTGCCTATCACTCCCAGCTTCCCGTCACAGATAAATTCCTTACTGTGTACGAAACCCGGCTTAAACTTGAATATACGCACTCCACTTAAGATCAGTTCTTTAAAATACGCGTGTCCGAGCCAATAGGCATAGGCCTTATCGGGTATCTCGGGGAACATTATCCTTACGTCCACGCCACGCTTTGCCGCAAAGCACAGAGCGCTCATGAGCCTGTCGTCAAGTATGAGATAGGGCGTCTTTATATATACATATTCTCTGGCGGTGTTCAATATAAAAGCATAGATATTTTCGCCTATCGTCTCGCTGTCTAAGGGGCTGTCCCCATAGGGTATGACGAAGCCCTTCCTCTCATCCGAGCCGCGCCCTTTGTCTTTTTTGCTCGCAAGCTCATAGCAATATCTCCTATAAGGCAGGACGTCGGTCACCTTTCGGTCGAGCAAAGGATGTGTGGTATTCCACATCTGGAGGAACATCATCGTGAAGGTATTGGCGGCGCTCCCCTTGAACATGGCCGCCGAATCTTTCCAATAGCCGAAGCGCGAAGTTATATTGGCATATTCATCGGCTATGTTGACTCCGCCCGTGAACGCGGTATGTCCGTCTATGACACAGATCTTCCTGTGGTCGCGGTTATTTTGATAGCTCGCAAGTGCCGGCACTATGGGGGAGAATATCTTAGCGTCTATGCCTTCCTTCTTAAGCTCCTTGGCATATTTGAAGGGGAGATTCTGTATGGCGTTCGTGCCGTCATACATGAACTTTATCTCTACGCCCTCTTTCGCCTTTTTCTTAAGGATCCCGTAGACCCTTTCCCAGACCTCTCCTATGGACACGATGAAGTACTCCATGAAGATGAAGTCCTTAGCCTTTTCAAGCTCCTCGTAAAATACGGGAAAGAACTCCTCACCGGACCCGTAATACCTGACCTCGGTATCGTCATAGGTCGGATAGCCGCAGTATCCGTTTAGATACATGGAGACGGAATGAAGTTCCTTGGACTCGCTCTCGGCTATGTGAGCCGTGACCTCAGGCGACTGTATCATCTCGCTTCCTGAGCGTATAGCCTCACGATCCAGGTGACGTCTCATCTTTTTTACCGTTCCCTGAAGCTTGATAAAGAGATACAGGAGTCCTCCGAATACCGGAAATACCAGTATCGGCACGATCCATGCTATCTTAAAGGCAGAGCTCCCTTCCTGATTCAAGATCACCATGAGCTCTAAAGCCGAGAGCGCTACGAAGAAGCCGTAGGCGAACTTGTCATTTAAGAACGAATATACCGCCCACAAAAAATGGATCTGTATCAGTATACAGATCACCAATATGAGGAATCTGGAAAACAGCGCTCTCCAGAGGAACCTGGTCTTTTTGTGCGTCCTCGCCTCCCGGCTGCTCATACGGCTCTCCTTATCAACGCTGCTGGAGCATGGACGCCATGGGTGGAATGAACTGCTTCTTCCTGCTCACCATGCCGGGAAGATGTATGACACCGTTCACCGCCTCTTTTCCGAAGGCTGTCTCGGCGAGCTTAGCGGCGTCCTTTCCGACGCAGAGCAGATCCGAGCTCTCAGGGATGACCCCCGTAAGGATGAGATAAAGACTGTCTACCCGAAGCTCGGGAAGCACCTTCTCCATATAAGGACGCAGCTTCTCTATGATCTCGGGGAACATGCTGTCGTCGGGCGCGGTGATCTGTCCCGCTCCGAAGCTAACATCGCCTACATTAAATTTCTTGAAATCCTGGAAGAATATATCTTCGGCGGATTTATCCTTAAAGTCGGACCCCACCTTGAACATCGCCGCCGAGAAGCTCTCTATATCTATGCCCGATATGGCAGCAAGCTCCGCCGCTGTGTCTTTATCTAAGGGAGTACAGGTCGGGCTTCTGAACATGAGCGTATCCGAAAGTATGGCCGAACAGAGCAGCCCTGCGGTAGGAACGTCTACCTCTACGCCCTCTTCCTTGTAAAGCCCGTATACTATCGTCGCCGTACATCCAAGCGGCTCACATCGGAAATACACAGGCTGCATGGTCTCCAAAGCTCCGAGCCTATGATGATCTATGATCTCCAATATATCCGCATCCTCTATACCGTCTACGGCCTGAGTGGCCTCGTTGTGGTCTACCAATATGATCTGCTTACGTTTAAGCCCTAAGAGGTTTCGTCTTGAGATCATGCCGAGATAGCGTCCGTCATTATCGATGATAGGATAGTCTCTCACTCTATACTTTGACATGACCTCTCTCGCGTATTCCACGCTATCGCTCATCTTAAATGTGAGG
>CAZQFD010000087.1:0-5374 GCA_964592535.1 uncultured Lachnospiraceae bacterium
AAGGACACGGCAGGCAAGTCAGTAGAGGGCAGCGTAGTGCCCCGTATCGGGAGCGAAAACTAAACTCTGAACCTTGATGAGATTTAAGCAAAGCGAAAAAGTCGCAGGCGGCATATAGATCATTTGATCAAACAGAGAGGTTTATCATGGCGAATGTAGAAGCGATAAAAAAGCTCGCGGAGCGCTACGACAGCTTTTATCTTTACGATGAGAGCGTCATAAAGCAGAGCATACGAGACCTTAAAGAGTCGTTTTCGGATATATTATTTTTATATTCCGTAAAATGTAATCCAAACGCAAACGTCCTCAGATCTGTTTTTTCCGAGGGGCTAGGCGCCGATGCTGCGAGCCTTGGAGAGGTCATAAAGGCCAAAGAGGCGGGTCTACCTAAAGAAGATATATATTATTCAGCACCCGGAAAGACCGATAAGGAGATAGAAGGGGCCATAGAGGGATCCGTCCTGATAGCCGACAGCCTGGGTGAGCTTGAGAGGATAGACGCTATTGCGGAAAAGAAGGGCCTTGCGGTCTCCGTAGGCGTGCGGATCAACCCGTCATTCTCATTTTACGGAGAGGTGGGGACGGCGACGCCGTCAAAGTTCGGTGTGGATGAGGATCAGCTCCTAAGCTATCTAAAAGAGAACGATCTTAAAAACGTCCATATCGACGGGATCCATGTACACCTAAAGAGTCAGGAACTCAGTAAGGATGTCATCGTAAATTATTATAAAAAGATAACGGCTCTCGCGGAACGCATAGAGGCAGCTCTCGGCGAAAAGCTGAGATATGTCAATATGGGATCTGGCATAGGCATAAATTATTCGCCCTCGGACAAGCCCATAGATATAAAACAGCTGGGAGCGGAGACAAAGGAGGCTCTTAAGGCATACAGAGAGTCCCATCCCGACACACGCGTGATAATAGAATCGGGCCGTTATATCGTAGGCAAGAGCGGGACCTATGTGACTAAAGTCATAGACAAAAAGATCTCCCGTGGCACGACCTTTGTGGTGCTAAAAAATACCTTGAACGGATTCATCCGTCCGTCCCTGATAAACCTTGCCCTCCTCGGATGTAAGGACGGCGCGCCCGCGGCTTGGGAACCCATGTATACTTGCGCGGATGCTTTTACCTATACCGCGCTAAAGGGCGGGGCGAAAGAAGAAAAGGTGACTCTTGTAGGCAACCTGTGTACCGCGATCGACATGGTGGCGCAGGACATCCCCATGCCGCATCTTGAGATAGGCGACATCATAATGATAGATAATGCCGGGGCATATGCCGCTGTCCTGACTCCCATGCAGTTCGCTTCACTCGAACCGCCCGCGGAACTGTTCCTATCGATCGGCGGGACAGCATATTAAAAATATTGATCTCGGAGAAGGACGAAAAATACTACTAAGTATATTGGGGAGGCTTGACATGAAATGTGGCAACTTAGCCAAAAGAGCCGCGACGCTGGGATTCTTGACATCACTTTTGGTGACACCGATCTGCGCTCTCGCGGACGGTATCACGGACATAAGCACATCGCCGCTTGCAGGGAGCGAAACGATCGCTTTGCAGAGCCTCGCTAACAGCGACCTCACGACCGGCCCCGGTGTGGTCGGTGCGTTCATAAATATTGAAAGTACGACGGACAGCGGCACGACAGCCTCCGCCACGAGCCGTGTCGGCATAAATCACGCGTCCGACGCGACTACGACCGTTGAGCTTGGCTATAAGCTCGTATCGCCCGCTGTTGTGAAAGGCGACATAAAGGTAGCGGAAGGCAGTGTACAGCTTTCGGACGGGAGCTGGGCGACCATAGGTCATGACTGGGATATACATTCTCCGTATTATAAGGTGCTGAGGGAAGCGACCGATACCCAAGGGGTAGACTGGTATGTATGTGCGGCACACGCTACTCAGTTCGGAAATTATTATACGACTGACGGAAGTCAGGCTACGGAGCTTTGGCTTAAGAGATCGGACTGCACGGAGAAGTCCTCGATCACGCTCAATACCACTAACGAGACCCGTATCAATATCGTCAAGACCGCGCTCGAGCATTTAGGAGACGCCTATGTCTATGGGACGACAGGCCCCGATACGTTCGACTGCTCGGGCTTCGTATATTATGTATACTCACAGAACGGTATCACGGTGCCCAGACAGTCATCAGAGGTATGCGCGTTGGACGGACAGATAAGCATAGAGGATCTGAGGCCGGGAGATATATTAGCGCGTGAAGGCCATGTGGGAGTGTACATCGGCGACGGGATATTCGTCCATGCTTCTGAGACAAGCACAGGTGTAGTGTCCGAATATGTGGATCTCTACAATGAATATCAAACCTTTACGAACTATATAAACGTCGTAGGGGATTAATATCAAGGCGAGTATATCTCGCAAGGAGGTTTTAAATGGATAGGATAGAGCAAAAGATCTGCGACATCATCGAGAGCCGTAAGGACGAGATCATGGCTTTCGGCCAAGACATCTTCTGCCACGCCGAACTCGGTTACAAAGAGACTCGTACGAGCGGCAAGTTTGTAGAAGAGATGGAGAAGCTCGGTATGAAGCCCGAGACCGGACACGCTATCACCGGAGTAAAGAGCTATCTTAAGGAAAAGGGCAGCACCGAAGGCCCTACGCTCGCCGTGATAGGAGAGATGGACGCGCTCCCCATACCTAATCATCCCGACGCTTGGTCTGAGACGGGCGCTTCGCACTGCTGCGGACATAACGCGCAGCTCACGGGCGTCGTAGGTGCGGCTATGGCTCTCGCGGATCCGGAGGTGGCTGAGGCTATGGGCGGAAACATATGTTTCATGGCTGTGCCGGCCGAGGAGTTCGTAGACATTGAATTCAAGGTAGATCTTATAAAGCAGGGTAAGCTGAGCTACGGCGGCGGCAAGTGTGAACTCATCAAAGAGGGCGCTTTCGACGACATAGACATCTCCATGGGACATCATACCATGCCCGGAGTTGATTACGGCCTCTATAACGGCAGCAGCAACGGCTTCGTAAATAAGACCGTCACCTTCACGGGACGCGCGGCTCACGCAGCCGGATCGCCTCACGAAGGCATAGATGCTCTCAACGCCGCCACAGCGGCTATGGTGAATATCGCGCTCCAGCAGGAGAGCTTCAGAGATGAGGATACAGTAAGAGTACACGGCTTCATCTCAAATGGCGGCACCGCTGTCAATGTCATCGCTGACAAGATCACCATGCAGTACTCAGTGCGCGGCAAGACTCCTGAGGCTTACAAGGACGCTTCCGCTAAAGTAGACCGTTCTCTCAAGGCGGCCGCTATGGCTACAGGCTGCGGAGTCGAGATCGAGACCATCTCAGGATATATGTCCAGCGTACCTAACCCCAACACAGAGGTATTAGAGAGTGTATTTGACGATATAGCGGCTGAGGGCAAGTACACCGATCGTAAAGATCTACTCGAACATACTACGGGAAGCGACGACTTCGCCGATGTGGCTACTATCATGCCTTTGGTACATTTCATAACGGGCGGCTACACAGGGATGCTTCACAATCCCGATGTTCGTGTAAGTGATCCTTATCTCGCTTATGTAGTGACGGCTAAGATCTTCGCGTTGACTGCCTACAGGCTCATGAAGGATGGCGCAGCTAAGGCTAAAGAGAATATCGCCGACTACAAGCCTCCCATGACCAAGGATGAATACATCGCGTTCATGGACAGTATGCAAAAGACTGAGGTAGTAGAGCCTGAACCCCTCCCCATAGTTGGGAAGGAATAAGTCAAGTAGCTTAATCATCGCAAAGCTACAGAACTTTAAGGAGAAAGGGCCTTTGGACTCACTGTACGAGCCGCTGGCCCTTTTATGATACTTTTAAATCTTTCGATCTTATGCTACAATGAACGGGTATCTTAGGTCGATGACACTGTATCGGCGATCAAAGACGGGCTCAGGTGAACGAAAAGCTCAGGCTCATAAAAAGAGGCTCTGTCGATCAGTATACGAGGGGGAGTATAAGTATGAGAGAAAATGACCACAAAAATGTCCCTTATTATATCACTACAGCCATTGCCTATACTTCAGGTAAGCCCCATATAGGCAATACCTACGAGATAGTCTTAGCGGACGCTATAGCCAGATATAAGAGAGAGCAGGGGTACGATGTGCGCTTCATGACCGGCACGGATGAGCACGGACAGAAGATAGAGGAAAAAGCCGCGGCCGAGGGCCTCTCGCCCAAGGAATTCGTAGACAAGATAGCGGCTGAGATAAAGCGTATCTGGGATCTAATGGACACCTCCTATGACAAGTTCATCCGCACGACGGACGAGGATCATGTGGCGAAGATCCAAAAGATATTCAAGAAGATGTACGATAAGGGCGATATCTATAAAGGCAAGTACGAAGGCTGGTACTGTACCCCCTGCGAATCGTTCTGGACGGAGTCACAGCTTAAGGACGGCTGCTGCCCCGACTGCGGAAGGACTGTACATAAGGCCTCCGAGGAAGCATATTTCTTCCGGATGAGCAAATACGCCGACAGGCTCATTCAGTATATCAACGATCACCCCGAGTTCATCCAGCCCGTCTCTCGAAAAAACGAGATGATGAACAACTTCCTCCTGCCCGGACTTCAGGATCTCTGCGTGTCGAGGACTTCGTTCAAGTGGGGCGTACAGGTGGACTTCGATCCCGAGCACGTCGTATATGTATGGCTGGATGCTTTGGCAAACTACCTGACGGGCGTAGGCTACGATCCCGACACGGACGACGGGGATGAGACCTATCACAAGTGGTGGCCCGCGGATCTCCACCTAGTAGGCAAGGATATAATCCGCTTCCATACGATATATTGGCCCATCTTCCTTATGTCGCTCGAACAGCCCCTGCCCAAGCAGGTGTTCGGACATCCTTGGTTACTCACGGCGGACGGCAAGATGTCGAAGTCCAAGGGCAATGTGCTCTACGCCGACGATTTGGTTACGGAGTTCGGAGTGGACGCCGTACGCTATTTCGTGCTACATGAGATGCCTTTCGAGAACGACGGCAGCATAAGCTGGGAGCTCATGACCGAGAGATATAACTCAGACCTCGCAAACATACTCGGAAATCTCGTCTCCCGTACGATCAGCATGACGAATAAATATTTCGGCGGCGTGGTGGAGACGAACGATGTATGCGAGCCCGTGGACGAGGATCTGAAGTCAGCCATACTCGAATATGTCTTAAAGGCGGATGAGAAGATGGATCAGCTCCGCGTGGCCGACGCCATCACCGAGACCTTCAACATCTTCAGAAGATGTAACAAATATATCGACGAGACCATGCCTTGGATATTTGCGAAGGACGAGAGCAAGAAGGAACGTCTTAAGACCGTGCTCTATAACCTTACC
>CAZQFD010000088.1:0-5357 GCA_964592535.1 uncultured Lachnospiraceae bacterium
CTCTGGAAATGGTAATAAAAGCGTAAGGATAATAAAAAGTAGTCAGGACCCATACCAGGCCTCCAACGCTATATATATTAAATGGTGCTTCCGAAAGGTTAAACAGATCCATCAGAAGGGTGTTTAACGTTCCTACCTTTGGGTTCAGAAGCCTGAGCCACGCCATAGCTCCTACGTAAGGGGGGACCATATAAGTCATAACAAACAGCGTGCGGAAAAATTTTTTTCCGTACAGATTGGTGCGTCCCACAAGCCATGCCAGCGGGCAGGAGATCAACACGCCGAACACCATCGCCAGGCTTGCGGAAATGACTGTATTTTTCACGCAGGTCCAGTTTAACGCATAGGTATAGATCCTCTTAATGCCTTCCAGTGAAAATTTTCCATCCTCGACAAAGGCACGTATCAGAAGATAGGCCAGCGGCAATACCTGAAAGATCAGCAGAAACAGGATGATCGCAAAAATAACGATCCATTTGATATCGATATAAACTTTTTTCTCCGTCATGTCACCGTTCCTTTGTATTATCTACCAAAAGAGGTGGACGGAAAGTATGTCCCGCCCACCCGTATAGCAGTTCATAAGATGCGCTGATTAGCTTTCAGGAATTGTAACATATTCCTCGAATTCTGTGCGGACAATGTCGCGCTCACGCCAGCATTTATCCCAGTCTACATCCATAACATTGGTGTAAAGTTCTTCATTTGGAATAGAATCATAAGGAGTTTCCGTGGCATCCGTGCGGACAGAATGCATCCAGCCTTTAACGATGTAGGACTGTCCTTCCTCGGAAAGGATCCAGTCAGTAATTGCTTCACAGGCAGCCGCGTTTTGATTTGCGCTCCAATCATCATTTACAGTCATTATAGGAGACGGGCAAGCTATCACTCCGTCTTCCGGATAGATCACTTCAAGAGTCGAGCCTTCTTCTTCTCTCTTTTTAAGAACGGACTCTTCCAGGATCATCACCTCTTTGCACTCGCCGGTCTCCAGCTTTGTGAGCGCTACAGAACCGGACTCAACAGCCACCTGCTGCTCGCCAAGCTTCTGGAAATATTCTACACCGTAAGCATCTCTTAAGGCTACGACAGAAGCCAGGGCCGAACCGGAGGTCAGAGGGTTGGACATGGAAATATACCCTTTTAAATCCGGATTTTCCGCAAAGTCAAGGAAGGTTACTGCTACCTCGTCCTTGCTGTATAACTCCGGATTATAGGCCAGTACCATATTTAAAACACGGCATGGATACCAGTAACCTTCCTCGTCATATTCGAAAGCAAGATTTTCTGCTTCCGGTGACATATAAGAATGGAGGATCCCCGCCTCTTTCAATTCCATTGCGTAGGAGGCCTCTGCGACCATCAGCATGTCGCAGCCTAATGTTCCGGATTCCATCTCCGCGGAGACCTTGGACTGTAGGGTGCCGGTCCCGCCGTAGAAGAATTCGATATCACAGTTTGGAAATTTTTCATTCAGTACTTCATCCATCGCCTCAATGATGTCTTCATACATGGAAGTATAGATGACGACCTTTCCTGTTACACTGGAGTATGCGTCTGCGGTCTCCCCGTCAGCTCCTGCACTTGCATCGCCGGAGGTATCGGTGCTGCTTGTACTTGCACATGCGGTACAACTCAGAAGCACGGATATCACTGCCAGCAGTAATGCCATCAGTTTCTTCATTTTCATCTTTTTCATGTCTCTGCTCCTTTCCTTTGGGACTGCAACTCCATCACCGTTTTTTCTGATCTATCCCGCTCCCAGGTATGCAGTATGCAGTAAAAACCCAAGGAATCAATAGTAGTTCTTAGATATTGTACCAAGTCATTGTAACTCCTGTCAATCATTTATAACATTTCGAGATCTCATCTATCCCGCCGTTTATGGCGTAGAACAAGCACTTGGAACAATTCAGGGCGCACGTTCTCAATATGAAACTATGATCCCTCTCCGTCCCTTCCCGTAAGGCGCAGATCCTCTACTATATATATGGGGCGGTCTTTTAATTCTCTGAATATCACAGAGATGTATTCGCCGATCATGCCCACTATCACAAATAGCACCGCGAACATGAAGCAGAGCGCTATCACTAAGGTTGCATATCCGCTCGGAGCCGTCCCCCTCGTGACGAGGGTATAGACGATGAGCAGAAGTCCCAGGAGCGCAGAGCCGAAGCCGGCGTACATACCGAGTTTCAGCGGAACATCAGAAAAGCATATGATCGTATCCATCGAGAGCTTCCAGAGACGTTTTATGCTGTAATGGCTCTTGCCCGCGGCGCGTTTTCCGGCCTCGTAATTTATCACTGTCTTCTTAAAGCCTATATTCTGCACATAGCCCCTCAGGAAACGCACCCTCTCCCGATAGCTCTCTCTGAGCACCTTCGCCGCGCGTTCATCCAAAGCGAAGAAATCCGAAGCTGCTGGTTCTATGTACATATCCGAAAGTAGATTCATAAGGCCGTAAAAGGCATGGGAGGCGAGGTTCTTTAACAGGCTCACGGACTCATTCTTAGTACGCGCCATATTGATGATGTCATAGCCCTCGTCGAACTTATCGAGGATCTCGGGGATCATCTTGGGTGGATGCTGAAGGTCGGCGTCCATAAAGATAAGGCGAGAGCCTGACGCGTAATCAAGTCCAGCCGTCATGGCGGCCTCATGGCCAAAGTTTCTAGAAAGGCTTATGACGGAGATGTGCCTGCTGTCCTCCCGCTGAAACTCTTTAAGGAGCTCAAGGCTTCGGTCCGTGCTGCCGTCATTCACGAAAAGGAGCTCATAGCTGAGAGCGGGCCTTTCTTTTGAGATCTCCCGCATAAGCTCCGATACCGCCTCGTAGAACTTCCTTATGCCGCCTTCTTCATTGAATACCGAGATTATTATGCTGAGTTTATATCGATCCTCTCCCTGAGGTCTCATTCAAATACCTCTATCTTTTCTGAATGATGTGAGGGCACTTGTTTTTCCTTAGGCGGAAGCTTCATATAGTCGCCGTAGACTGTATCAAGGATCCGGTCGTAGCCAGAAGGCACGGAAAGCTCATGCCCCTCAAAGCCCATCCTCTCTATTGACTCGACCAAACTTCGCTCCACGCTCACATAGAGATAGTCCGGCTGATAGTTAGAATAATAATAAGCCCTCATGCCTCTACCGTTATATCTCTCAGAGATCCGCTCCTGCATTGAAAATATCCTGTCAAGCGCAAAGAGCTTCCCGAGCGCTTGGAGCAGCTTTACCTCAAGCTTTTCCATAAAGCCGTAGCTTTCGTAGTCTATCCGATACCTTCTCGACATGGCGAGCCCGTAAACGAATTTTTGCAGGAACCTTATTACAAACGCCGAGAGCGCATTGTCCGGGAGCTCGTCCAGTATGAATATATCCATCCATAGATGATTCAGTTTGCCCCCATAATAGGCGCTCTCCTCATCCTCTTCATGGCGCCTTGATCCCATGTATATGATCCTCGGGGTAAAGTCATAAAAAGCCTTCCCGTCCGCGTATCCGTCGGGCATGACAAGCTCAAAGCCTTCATTAAGCTCGTCTTTTACGGATAAGAAGCGTTCAAAGTCCGCTCTTTTCATAGCGATGTCCACATCGTCGTCCCAAGGGATGAAGCCCCTGTGTCGTACTGCGCCTATCAGCGTCCCTGAATCCAGAAAATAGTTAAAGCCATAGCTTTCGGAGAGCCTATCTATCTCAAGGAGCAGCCTGAGCCCCGCTTTTTGCGCGAGCTTAAGCTGCTCTTCATCATATAGACTTGTATTTTCATTAGCTTCCATATGTATTTATCGTCCGGCGGCCGCTCGCTTTTATATGCTTACTGCCGCGCGAGGCCCTCTTTTACGGTCTTTACCATATAGCTGAGCCTATCGTCTGTCATGCCGGGGTATACGCCTATCCAGAAGCTGTCGCGCATGATCCTGTCCGTCATCTCCAGTGAACCTACTACTCTATATCTGCTCTCATCTCCCCTTATGAAGTCGAAGCAGGGCTGTTTTACCAGATCTCCCGCGAAAAGGAGCCGCGTCTGCACGCCCTTGGCCTCTATATATCTTATCAGCTCTTCACGGTCTATGCCTTCCCGCACGGTCATGCAGAACCCGAACCAGCTGGGATCCGAATAGGGCGCGGCCTCCGGCAGTATAAGCTTATCCTCAGCGTCCTTTAGCTCTTCCTTAAGGAAATTAAAATTGTGCTTTCGCCTTTCGGTGAATGAGGGCAATTTCTTAAGCTGAGCCACCCCTACTGCGGCCTGCATATCTGTTATGCCCAGATTATAGCCGAAATGCGAATAGACATATTTATGATCGTATCCCTTAGGCAGCTCCCCGTATTCGCCATCAAAACGGTGTCCGCAGCGGTCGTCCTGTCCCGGCCCGCACATACAGTCTCTCCCCCAGTCTCTCAGGCTGCGGACTATCCTATCGAGCAGCGGCGAGTTCGTGTATACGGCTCCTCCCTCTCCCATCGTTATATGGTGAGGCGGATAAAATGACGAGGTGCCTAGATCCCCAAAAGTTCCCGTATATCTATAGTCTCCGTCTCCGTTTATATCGTAAGTACTTCCCAGCGCGTCGCAGTTATCCTCTATGAGCCAGAGTCCGTGTTTATCACAAAAGGCCTTTACCGCCCTCAGGTCGAAGGGATCTCCGAGAGTATGCGCTATCATCACGGCCTTGGACTTTTCGCTAAGCGCGGCCTCAAGCATATCTACATCGATGTTGTACTGAGGGATAGTCACATCTACGAATACCGGCACGGCGCCGAAATTGAGTATGGGCGTCACTGTCGTGGGAAAGCCCGCGGCTACTGTGATGACCTCATCCCCTCTTTCTATCCTACGCTCTCCCAAAAACGGAGATGTGAGCGCCATAAAGGCGAGAAGGTTCGCCGAGGAGCCTGAGTTTACGACGGCGGCATAGCGCACTCCCAAGAACTCGGCAAGGCCCTTTTCAAACTCTTTCGTATACCTCCCCATGGTGAGCCAGAGATCCAGTGCGCTGTCTACGAGGTTCGTCATCTCCTCACTGTCATAGACCCGCTTAGCATAATTGATCCTCTCGCCTTCCTTAAAGGGTCTTTCATTTTCCTTTACATGAAAAACAGCACAGTAGTCAGATACCATGTCGAGTATCTGCTTCCGTGCCTGTCCTTCGCTCATGTCTGCAAATCTGTTATCCATGCCTACGATTTTATCATGTCGGGATATATCCTACAAGCGATCGTATTTAACTTTCCACAAAAAGATCCATGGCCTTGAAGTGCTCCTTTGCGTCATCATAGCCGAGTCTGTACATGGCCTCTATCTTCTCCGGATGATTCTCTACTCGTGAGATCCGTATCTCGACCGAAGGACG
>CAZQFD010000089.1:0-5314 GCA_964592535.1 uncultured Lachnospiraceae bacterium
AACTTATATGTTCGGCATTTAAACTCAAATCCGCTGCCTTCCTTAAAGTATAAACCTTGCAAAGTTTTTATTGTAATAATTTTTTCAATTCTATTATTTTTTCATTTAAATATATTAAATAATCCTCTATGTCTGAAATTTTGTCCTCTATTTCTAATATTTGTTTCTCTATTTTTGACACTCTGATATCATTATATACTGTCCCACCTATAGTCATTGGTTCATGTATCATTTTATCCTCCTATTACTTTAATTATTAAAATTACTAAACATATAGCTAAAACTTAGGCTTCCGCCCTGTCCCTATATCTTATACAGCGCACGCTTCCGCAGTCCACCGTGTAAAACGGTATCTCTCCTTCGCATTCCTTAGACGCATATTCGCACCTGTCCTTATATACGCAGCCCTTGGTTTTTTCCGAATGCAGAAACCGCGTTCCCTCAACAAGCACAAAATCGTTTTCCGGAAGCGCCCGCCATAGTGCCTTCGTATACGGATGGCGCAACAATGCTTCGTCCTCGAAATCCGAGGAGAGAGCTTCTTCTATCGTCGTTCCCGCGTAGAACACCGCAACGCGATCGGCGGTCTTTACAGCTAACTCAAGGTCATGCGTTATGAGCAATACCCCGTTTTTTTCTCCCGTAAACTCGCGCAAATCGGCCATAGCCCTTTCGGCAAGTTCTCTGTCCATTCCGGTCGTAGGCTCATCCGCTATTATCAGCCTCGGCTCGGTAATAAGGGCGGTACAGAGCAGTATCCTCCTTAACATGCCGCCCGAACATTCATGGGGATAATAGCCTTCCACGGCCTCGGACAAGCCGTATTTTGCGAACAGCTCGCGCTGCCTCTTTATCGTATCCTTATCCTTCCTGCCGCCGCGCACCTGTGCCCCCACCTTCATAAGAGGATCGAGGCTGTTAGTGCTCTGCGGTATGAGAGCTATTTCTTTCCCGCGTAAGCTTTGCGCCGAGTGCTTGTCCAATTCTTTTTCATCAAAAAAAATCATACCTTCGGCTTTCGCATTTTCCGGGAGTATCCCGAGTACGGCATGGGCTAAAAGACTCTTTCCCGAACCGCTCGCTCCGACTATGGCGACTATCTCTCCTTCGTGAACATAAGCATTCAGATCCGAAATGGAGCTTATCCACTCCTGCGCCATCGCTCTCGTATATTGTTTGAATGATATGGATAAATGTTTTATTTCGAGCAAATGCCTTTTTCCAAGACAGCTCATACTATTCTCTCGCTCCTTTCGGATCCAATATACGCCTTACTTCCTTTCCCGCTCGGTCAAACAAAAACACGGTCAGCACAAGCATTGCGCCGGGAAATATGGCAAGCCACCATCTGCCGACTATGAGATACTGCATACTCTCCGACAGTATTATCCCTATCGCGGGCTGCTCCGATGAAAGCCCGAAGCCTAAAAAAGTCAAACTCGCCTCATGCAATATCGCATGCGGGAAAGTGAGTATCATACCCATTATAAATTGAGGCAGTATATGAGGCAGCATATGCCGTCTAGCGGTAACGAGCGATCCGTATCCCAATCTTAGCGAAGTCTGTACATAGAGGCTCCCTTTAAGCTGAAGGAGCTCTCCGCGTATGACCCTCGCAAGCGAAGTCCAGTGCGTTAGGGCAAGCGCAAGCACAAGCCCGACAAAACCTTTTCCCAGCGCGAAAGATATAAGTATGAGCAGCAAGATGTGCGGTATACCCATTACAATATCCGTCAAAAACGACACGACCGCATCCGCCTTTTTCCCAAGAGCCGCGGCGCAGCTGCCCATTATAAGAGCTATAAAGGCGCTTGCCACAGCCGATATCAGCCCTACCCAAACACTTAAGGATAATCCCGCGAGCGTCCTTGCGAACATATCACGCCCCAGCCAGTCCGTACCGAAGGGATGCTCCAGCGACGGCGCCTCGTTTTTGATCTCAAAATTCGCCATCATCGCCGTTTCTCGAAGGAGCGCCCCGGCAACGCATACGAATAGGATATATGCCGCGCATATGGAGATAGTTAAAACGGTCTTTTTCCTGAGATTCATGCCCGCTTACCCCTTCCTCTCATGCGCGGGTCTATAAGACCGTAAATTAAGTCTACGGTGAAGTTGCCAAGGAATACTATAGCCGCCGTGACTACCGTTATACCCAAAAGCAAGGGAACGTCGCTCCCGGTCGCCGCAGTGACTGCGGCCTGTCCGAGACCGGGGTAAGAAAATACTTGTTCTACTATGATAGAGCCGCCGATTATCTCGCTCACCGAAGCGAATTGGAGCGTGAGCGCGGGTAAGAGCATGTTCCTTAAGCCGTGCCTTAATATACGGCTTCTTTTGCTCTCGCCCCTTGCGATCGCGAATTGCATGTATTCACTCTCCATGACGTCTATCATCTTTTCGCGCGTATGCAACGCGACATTCGATATCCCGCTGAGACTGAGCGTGAGCGCGGGCAATATGGCATGAAGCAGTCTTTCCTGAAGTGTGACCCGCGAAGCTTCGACTCCTATGGGCACACTGAAGCCTATAGGCAGCACCTGAAGCCAGACCGCAAAGATCATGAGCAGCAAAAGCGCAAACCAGAATACGGGCGTACTCGAAAGCACGAGACAGTAGCTCCTCACGCCTCTGTCAAAAAGCGAGCCCCTGTATATCCCGCTCAGCATGCCGAGGACTATGCCGAGGATACCGGATATCAGCCATGAAAAAAAAAGAACTAAGACAGAACTCCCAAGCCTCTCTCCTATGACCTCTATGACGGAGTTTCTGTATAAAAGAGAGCTTCCCAAGTCGCCGCGAATGACATCACTCGCCCAGTTCAGATAACGCTCGACGGGATCCTCATCCGCTCCCCAATATGATTCGAGCTTTTCTATCTGCTCCTCGCTCATAGAGCCGAGCGCCGCCTGCCCAACGTTCGTCTGCAAGGGGTCTATAGGCGAAACGCTTATAAGAGCAAAGGCAATGATACTCACAGCCACCATAAGCAGCAGCATCCGTATAAATTTTTTTACGATAAAAAGTATAGTGTCCTTTTTCAAGCCTCTTTCCATTCCCACTGATCGACATTATTCAATATAGACCAGCCTTGTCCGTGAGGATGTATCTTCTGAGCCGCAACATTAAGTCCGTCGCGCACGAAATAGAGATGCTCGACGTTGCACAGCCATATCCAAGGGATGTCGCCATCCTGCGTAACTCCGGTCGTGCCGTCCCACTGGGCCAGCTGCCAAAGCTCATAAGACTCTTCAAGACTGCCCGCAGCTAAGGCCTCGTCCATATATGCGTCAACCGTCGAGTTTGAATACGGTGAATATATCGCATATTCGCTGTCTGAACCCGTATGATATATATTGTACATTTCCATCGGGGTATATGAGCCCCAGCCCCACACGAGCGCGTCGCTAAAGGCACGGTCGTAGGCGGTATCCCAACTCACTCCCTCCGTTGTGATCTCTATCCCAATCTCGGCAAGCTGCAGTGAAACGGCCTCGGCGAGCGCCTGGCGCACCGAATCGCCCTGTATGTACAAAAGCGTAAACTCCGCCCTTAAGCCGTCCTTTTCTCTTATCCCGTCCTCGCCAAGTTCCCAGCCGGCTTCCTCTAAAATGCTCACGGCTTCTTCCGGATCGTACTCTACTTTTGAGGCTTCATTATACCACGGAAGCTTATCGCATACGCTGTATGCGGGAGTGCCGTAGCCGTCGAGTACGTGTTCTATCATCTCTTCACGGTCGAGGGCTATGTTTATCGCCCGTCGTATTGCGATGTCGCTCGTCACATCATTTCCTATGACTGTCCCGTCCTCAGTCTCTTGAACCGGAACCGTAGGCAGATTAAAGCCTCTGTTATCAACCGTCTCCACTTCAAACAGGCTATAACCATCTATCGACTGCTCCGCATAGGGAGCCGAAGTATATGCGGCGTCTACCTGTCCGCTTATGGCAGCGGCGAGCGAAGCGTCCTCTTCCATAAACAGCACGACCACCTTTTGTATCTTCGGTGTTTCTCCGTAATAATCCGGATTCGCCTCCAATATGACCTGCTGACCTTTATCCCATTGCGTCAGTATATATCTGCCCGAGCCTATAGGATTCTCGCCGTAGCTCTCATCGTAGGCATGCTCCGGCACTATCCCTATTATCGACATCGTATACGCCCAGATCGCATAAGGCTCGTTTAAGTAAAACACGACCGTATAGTCATCCTGTGCCTCGGCACTCTTTAGCATCGTAAGATCTGTCACGCTGCTCGTGTCGCGGCACATATTATATGTAAAGGCGACATCCTCAGCTGTCAGCTGTTCTCCGTCAGTAAAATAGACGTCGTCCCTTATGGTCACGGTCCAGACAAGTCCGTCATCGCTTATAGAATAATCCGTCGTAAGGTCGTATTCTATCTCCAGTTCTTCGCTTGTAACGGTGAGCGTACTCTGTATTAGCGGCTCGTTCACATGCTCTCCTGCCCCCCAGCCGTATATTGGGTCGAAGCCCGCCTCGGGCTCAGAGTCAGTGGGTATCGTCACGATCACCATACTCGTATCCGTTGATACCTCCGCATCGCTTTCGTCCTCACTCTGAGCCCCGCAGCCTGAAATCATAAGTACAAGCATAAGGCCGAGAACCGTCAGTCTTTTTTTCATATGATATCGTCAAATGGTCATTCCATTGTCTACAGTGAGCACTTGTCCGTTGATCCCCTTCGCCTCGTCACTGGCAAAGAATAGGATAGCATAAGCCTGATCGTCTACCGTCATTTCAGGAACACTGGTGTCCATGTGGTTTCCGCACTGAGCAGAAAACTCTTGGTCGAGATTAATCCGTTCTTCCGGATTGTTCATAGGTGTGAGAGTGGCGCCGGGACATACTACATTCACCCTGATGCCGCGGCCCGCGAATTGGAGGGCTACGTTCTTGCTCATGCCAATTATCGCCGTTTTGGCGGTTGTATAGGCCACGCCGGCGTGATAGCGGATGGCGCCGATAGAGGAAACGTTGACAATGGAGCCGTATCCGGCCGGTTCCATATGCTTTAGTGCCGCCTTCATCATATAGTATACCGAGTGCTGATCCACATCAATGACGGTGTGCCACCAGTCGCTGTCACAGCGGGTAATGGGGCGATGCTTATCAGCCATACCTGCATTGTTCACCAACACATCCACCCGGCCGAAGGCTTTCACCGTCTCCTCTACCATCCGGATGCAGTCCTCCTCGCGGCTGACGTCAGCGTAGACGGACAGCACTTGGGCGCCTCGAGCCCTGAGCTCTTCGGCTACCTCGTCCAGCTTTTCCTTCCGGCGGGCGCACAG
>CAZQFD010000090.1:0-5301 GCA_964592535.1 uncultured Lachnospiraceae bacterium
CGTAGGCGCGGTGACATTCTCATATTCGGAGGACTCAGTCACAGGCTCCGTCTCAGTCTCGTCCGACACTTCCTCCGGGTCTATCGAGAGCGCAAGCGGCACGGAGGCTCTCGTCCTGAGCGATACGAAGCTCCTTTCGCCGTCCGATGACTCCTCAAGGCATATGGCGGCATTGTCCTGAAGGGCATAGAGCGTGAGTTTTCCACTGCCTGAGCCGTTATCTATCAGATAATCGACGTCGCCGTCCCTACTTATCTTCAATATGCGGCTCGTTCCGGAGTTATCGACATATTCCGTATACATATAGTCTGTATCGAAGTCATAGTGCAGGTTGCCGCAGCTTCCCGAAAATTCAGACGAGATCAGCTCTATCGTGCCTTCGCTGTCCATCCTTATCACTCTCGATACTGCGTTTCCGAATGCCGTGTCCTGCTCTATGGAATAGGTATATCCGCCGATATTTACGGTAGGCTTTTCCTCCACGGAAAGGATCTCTCCCGAAGACGAGAGGCTGTAGGTGAAATTGCCTGCCTTAAAGGAATCGCTTGCCATAGTCACACGCCTTCCGTCCGCGGTATATAGATAAGCGGAGTCTCCCGAGCTTATGTCCACATAGAAGTCTTCTACCTCCGAGAAATCGGGCACTGTGGTATCTTCCACTGCGCTCGTAGTACGCTCGATATTCCCGCCTTTTTGGTAATAGATCTCACCGTCTACTACCTTATAGCCCTCTACGTCCTCGGCTATCAGCTCTCTGGTCGTAGAGCCTATAGCGACACGATAGAGATTTTTATTGATATAAATGTCCTCGGGCTCCTCCGTATCGGTATAGGGAAGGAAATAAACATAGTTGCCGTCTATCTGCAGGCTGTAAGGCGAGCTGTATTGGCTGTTGTCGCCACCCAGAGCATAGGTGGAATTATCAGTCGTGCGTCTGTATCTTATTAAGTAGAAGCTTCCGTAGCTCTCCTCCTCGTCGAGATATACCACGAATCTCGATGTCCTGACCGCGCTGTAATATCCGTCCTCGGGCTCCTCATCCGACGGACGGTAGCTTTGGTCGTATTCTATAGAGCTTACGGCCCCATCCTCGGAAAACTCAAACTCCATGCCCTCCGAAGAAAAGGTATCAGTCACTACATAACCCTCTTCATCTATATAATACAGGGAACCGTCCTCGGATAGCCAAGTATCGGAAAGGCGTTCACCATCCTCATCGAGATAATAGATACGTCCGTCGGCGTCTTCATTGAAGCCGGAGTGTTCCTCCTCGGAGGCTCCTTCTGTCTCCTCCTCAGTCTCCGTCTCGCTGTTTTCTTCCTCGGTCTCAGACACTGAGATACCGAGCCCCAATTCACTCCTCACAAAGAGCACCACTATTACCGCGACCACCACAAGGATCGCCGCCATGACGATCTTAAGGAGATCGGTATAGGCCCTCTGTCGTTTTTTTCGGCTCTTGGATCTGTTGTTCGTGCTCCGTCTGTTTGCCATAGCGTTAGTTTATCATCTTTTTCTGATAAATGCACCTTCTTAGAGTTTTCGACGTAAATGTTTCTTCGATCAGCCGCGAGATCTGCCCACTCGAGGGTCCGGTCTTCAGGCCAATCTTGCAGCCTTGCATAGAAGGAGTCCCAAATGTACCTCCTGATCCGCTCTTATGCCGCAGTCTGCTTTTTAGTCCCGCCTGATATAAATAAGCCGCCGCTCTATCGCAGCTCAGTGGCTATAAGATCTGAGATCTTCCCCGACTCAAGCTCCGGCATGAGGGCCGTCTTAGCCTGGAGCAGGCTTTTTTCCTCTTCAAAAAACCCGTAGACCGTAGGCCCCGATCCGCTCATGAGTGCGGCCGCAGCTCCCAGCACCCTCATCCTTTCTTTAAGCTCCATAATATAGGGCATACGCTCTCCCGTCACGTCCTCGAAGATATTGAAAAGGCTGTCGCAGATCGCTTTCTTATCTTCGGCCTCTATCGCAAAGAGGAGCCTCTCAAGGCTTCGGCCTCTTGCCTTTGTCAGTTCTTTATCCTTTAGGAGCGGTCCCTCATCTACGGCCTCGTATATATCCTTAGTGGACACACCTTCAGCGGGTTTTGCGAGCAGCACACGAAACTTCGGAAACGGCCTGAGCTCCTTTAGCTTTTCGCCTATGCCCTCAGCAAGCATAGTCCCTCCCATTACGCAATAGGGCACGTCCGCTCCGAGCTTAAGTCCGAGGTCGGCCAGCTCCGCCCTCGTCTTTCCGAGAGAAAAGAGCTCATTCATGCCGATGAGTACAGCCGCGGCGTCCGCGGACCCTCCTCCGAGCCCCGCCTGAGAGGGGATATGCTTTACAGCCTTTACAGAGACTCCTCCCGAGAGTTCGAAACTCTCCATCATGAGCCTCGCGGCCTTATACATGATATTTCGCTCATCGCAAGGCACATCGGGCGTATGCCCGAAAAGTGAGAACCTTATAGGGAAAGGCTCTTCGTCCGTAGTTTTCGATACGTTTTCATTTTTCGAGACTTTCGGGAGCTTTATAAGCTCTATCTCATCATGAAGGTCCAGCTGCCGCATGACAATGCGCACCTCGTGATAGCCATCAGGCCGCCTCCCTAAGACGTCCAGAGCCAGGTTTATCTTCGCGTAGGCATTTATCCGCATATCTTATCCATCCCATCTGTCAGTCAGGGGTGAGCTTTTAAGAACTCTTCCTCCGAGTCATGGTCTCCCAACGGATCGTAGCTCAGTCCCAGCGACTCAGCCGTATAATCCGTATCCTTAGTCTTTTTCAACAGTTTCCTGAGGTAGCTGAAGCTTGCTTCCTCGCCTTCTTCCTTCATGATCCAAAGCGTCTTTTCCAGCACGGCGCGAGTGTCCTTATCCATTATCACTCGACTTCGTGTCCTCGCGTAATATTCCCATGGATCAGCCTGAGTATAGGCCTTTCCGTGGTAGGCTATACAGGCTGCACGCCTGTCGCAGACCATCTCCGCCACATAGCGAAGGGGCATTTTGCAGCCCACTGAAATCTGCGAGGTCATGGCGGTAAAATCTATCCAATATTCGAAGTGGTGCATATTCCGTCCTTTATGATGGAGCCAAGCGCGCGAGCAACCGTAAAGCTCTCTTTCCACGGAATTCGGCGAGCGTTTGCCTTCATAATATCTGACGCCCGTGATGAATTCCGAAGGACTTAATTTGCTAATGTCGTGCAATATCGCCTGTTTATAAAGCCCGAGCTTAAAACACCCCCGCGCCACATGGTATTTATGCGTCAACACCGTCTTAAGATGTCCTCTAAAACGATACCAGACCGATGTCGTCTCAAATAGGTACTTTGCCATCTCTCACTTTCTTTTCATAGTTCAACGGGCGTTTTTATTCGCAGCTATCAGTTTTTCCGCTTCGAAGAACGCGGTCTCCACGCTGATAGCCTCGGAATAGAGGCTGTAGGTCACGCCGTCCGACTCCCATCTCATCACCACGAGGCCGATCTCGCTCTTTTCCGTGTCCGAAAGAGCTTCGGATATATCTTCCGTCTCGGAAAACGCCTCTCCCCCTAAGGCCTCGGTCGCGGCCGAAGCCTCCGCGATAGGAAGTCGGCAGAGAGCGTCATAGCTATCGGAGTCCTCCGCTTCGGAGATCTCGCCGCCCTCATAGGCTTCGTTTTCATCATCAAATCTTACAGAAAAGCTCACCTCTACACCCGAGATCATAAGCTCCTTCGTCTCATCAAAATCAGCATAAACACCGGAGATGTCTCCCACAGAGCCATTGGCCGCACGAAAGCAAAGTTCTGTCTCGCCTTCGCTGTAGTTTATCTCCGCTACTTCATCCGCGATGATATAGCTCGATATGATCTCACCGTCCTCGGAGATCCATAGCTTCATGCCAAGCTCATCATATATATCCTCAAGGCTTGCTTCGCGCCTAGGATCCGCGATCTCGGCCCCTATTGAATAGGACCCGGCATCCTCTGTGACGATCCTCGGCATAGCGGCAGCCACGGTCTCCCTCGTAGCTGTCTCTTCGCCTATGTCGACTTCATCCTCTACAGCGACATCCTCTTCTATGACGGATCTCCCCGCTATGGACGTTTCTCCTTCTACGGCGGCCTCAGCTATAGCCATGCCGTCCGCTGTCCCATTTACATTATTAGGCCCGTACAAGGCGAAGGCCACGACGCATATCGCTATGAACATCGCCGCGACGCTTAGGATCTCATACGGCTTAAACCGCTTTCCGAACAGTTTTATCGTTTTCGATCTCTTAGCTTTATCATCATCCTGAGGCTCGCAAGATGCTCCCCGCGCGGAACCCTTTAGATCAATACCTTCCCCGCCATCTGTTATCAGCTTTTCTATCTTAGCCGTGAGCGTATCGGGCATGGGCGGAGCTTCGATAGCCTCCACAGCCTCTTTTTCATTGACATATTCGAGAGCAGACTTAAGGAGTTCGTCAAAAGCTGAGTTCATATCTTGTTTATCTATTTTCATAAAGCCCGCTCTCCTTTCTGTAAAGATCTAAATTTTCTTATCTCACGCTTTCTTTTACTCTTTCGAGCCTCTCTTTAAGCAGCTTCCTCGCCCTCGTAAGGCGTATGTTCACCGAATTCGGCGTACAACCCAGCAGCTTTGCCGTCTGTTCCGTCGAAAGTTCATTGAGGCACCGAAGCGTGAGCACTTCCTTATATCGATCCGGTAGCTTTTCTATCTCCCCCGCGAGGAACCTAAGCTCTTCTCCTGTCTCATAGCTCTGCTCGGGCGAAGGAGCCTGCTCATCCATCGCCGCAAGATCAAGGTAAACGTCCTCCGCCGGTGCTATCCTGCCAGTTTTTCTGGCCATATCTATCGCGGTATTTTTAGCCACTATCACACAGAGCGCTCGGGCTCTCAGTCCTTCCACGTCCTCTATCTCGTCAGCGACCTTCATAAGCTTGATAAAAGCCTCCTGACAGGCGTCCTCCGCCTCATGCATATCGGAAAGGACGCTATATGCCTTTTTCCACATGAAAGGCATATAGTGCAAGGCTATATAATTCAGCTTTTCCTCTCTCGTCATCAGTACAAAAGCTCCGGCCGCCGTTTTTATGGAGATCCTTTATCAGACCGCCATAGGATAATATATATCAAAACATCTGAGACCGCAAGCCGTCCGATCTAAGACCTCTCCATAGCGATCTCGACCTCAAAACTGAGAAACGGAGCCGAAGAGGCGATAAGCGCTGACTTTCTATTGATTATACGGATAGAGTCTTTGAGGGCTTTCGATATTTTCGTTTTATCTTTTTTGTCTCCGATATGCCGAAGCATATATC
>CAZQFD010000091.1:0-5204 GCA_964592535.1 uncultured Lachnospiraceae bacterium
TGAATAGAAAGTATGATACCTTGCAAAAGCAGCGCTTCGGGCGGTACTGTCAAGAGTTGGATCTGTTGACACTACCCCCTCCCCCCAGATTCATTTAAACCGATATAAAACCTCTCCTTTCCCGGATTGACTTTGCCCTTCGTCTGTCGTACTATTTTTGTATGACAGATGTTTTTGTTCTGAGATGGAATGGAGATACAGGATGGATAGGAACGACATACTCATCATACATGGGACAGACTATAAGGAGATGACGAAGAAGCTCCTTTGCGCGGCGGGACTTGAGAAGATGATAGGAGATAAGGATAAGTCCGTAGCCCTTAAGCCGAACCTTGTGACCTCGAGGGCGCCGGAGACGGGGGCTACTACTCATGCGGAGCTGCTTGCGGGCACGATAGAATATCTCAAGGAGCATGGCTTTTCTGACATCACCATCATGGAAGGCTCATGGGTAGGAGAGGTCACCCCGCGGGCCTTTAAAGCCGCAGGCTATGATGAGGTAGTAAAAAAATACGGGGTGACCTTCCTTGATCTCCAAAAGGACAGCTTCACCGAGTATGACGCTAAGGGCATGAGGATAAAGCTCTGCGACAGTGCGGCTAAGGTCGGTTTCATGATAAATATCCCTGTATTAAAGGGACATTGTCAGACTATCGTCACCTGCGCCCTCAAAAACAACAAGGGCGTCATACCCAATTCGGAAAAGAGGCGGTTTCACAGCTTGGGTCTGCATAAGCCTATAGCCCATCTGAACACGATAGCTAAAAATGACTTCATCTTGGTGGACAATATCTGCGGAGACCTAGACTTTGAAGAGGGCGGCAACCCTGTAGAGATGAATAGGATCCTCGGTTTCTTGGATCCGGTGCTCTGCGACACCTTCGTATGCGAGTCTATGGGATACGAGATCTCGGATGTGCCTTATATCGAGCTCGCTCACGAGCTGGGCGTGGGGAGCACGGATCTCGAACACGCCAATATCATAAAGCTCAATGAGCCTGCGAGCGAAAAGAGCCTCGTGAGGAAGACGAGGAGAGTCGAAGCGCTGGCGAGACATATAGAGGCCAATGACGCCTGCAGCGCCTGCTACGGCTCGCTGATATATGCTATGGACAGGCTTTCCGACAGAGGACTGCTAAGAAATGATCTCAAGGTGAGTATAGGCCAAGGCTTCCGAGGCGAGACAGGAGAACTGGGCGTAGGAAATTGCACTAACTGCTTTAAAAAGAGCTTAAAGGGCTGCCCGCCCAAAGCCAAGGATATGCTGGAGTTCTTAGAGGACTGTCTGTAAGAAAGATCTGTAGGACATTCGAGATGAGGAGCCTTGTATGCAAAAAGACTTGACTTATTATACACTGATGGATTCTCCAGTAGGAGAGCTTCGGATAATATCTGACGGATATCATATCACGGAGCTTTGGGGTGAAACGTCTAGGTCCCTCCCTGCCTCCTTCAAAGACACGGTGAGGCAGGACGAGCTTCCGATATTGAAAGAGGCGAGGGCGTGGCTCTCTGATTATTTTAACGGGGATCGTCCGGATATAGACGACCTCCCTCTTAAGCCCGCGGGGACTGAATATCTCCTTGCTGCCTGTGAGGTGATGAAGGGGATAGCCTATGGGGAAACGATAAGCTATAAGGAGGTAGCGATACGTACAGCGAAGCTGCTTTCGAGAAAAAGCTATTCGGCCAGAGCGGCAGGAGGAGCGGTAGGGCATAACCCCATCTCCATCATCATCCCTTGCCACAGAGTCGTAGGCTCGGGAGGCAGTCTGACCGGTTACGGAGGCGGACTTGCGATGAAGATGTGGCTCCTTAGACATGAAGGCGTGGATCTATCCTTATTCACCGTGCCGACTGAGGGCACGGCGCTCTGAGCCGCAAGGCGCGACCTTGCCCTCTCAGTCTTGCGTGAGGGCGATTTTTATGATAATTTAAGATCAGGTCATTATTCGGCCTTTTACTTAAGATTTCCTCGCAACATCTGCCAAGTGAAAGAGGAGGATATAAATTGGAAGTATCGAATGACATCTTATATGTAGGCGTAGACGATCTGGATGTAGATCTCTTTGAAGGGCAATATCCCGTGCCGAACGGCATTTCCTACAATTCCTATGTGATAATGGATGAAAAGATCGCCGTTATGGACACGGTGGATCAAAACTTTGGAAGAGAATGGCTCAAAAAGGTAGAGGCGGCCCTTTGCGGAAGGCAGCCTGATCATCTGGTGATCCATCACATGGAGCCGGATCATTCAGCCAATATAGCTGCGTTCCTTAAAGAGTATCCTAAGGCCAAGCTGGTGGGCAATGCCAAGACCTTCGCCATGATAGATGCTTTCTTTGACATCGACATCGAAGGAAGGAAGCTCGTAGTCAAGGAAGGAGATAAGCTCACGCTGGGGAAGCATGAGCTCACTTTCGTATTTGCCCCGATGGTGCATTGGCCCGAGGTGATGATGAGCTATGAGAGCATGGAAAAAGCGCTCTTCACGGCGGACGGTTTCGGAAAGTTCGGTGTGCCCACGGCGGATGAGGATTGGAAGGATGAGTCTAGGCGATACTATATCGGTATCGTCGGCAAATACGGAGCTCAGGTGCAGGCTCTCTTAAAGAAGGCTGCGGCTCTCGATATAGCCGTGATCTGTCCGCTCCACGGTCCTGTACTGAAAGAAGATCTCGGGCATTATATAAGCCTCTACGATAAATGGTCGTCATATACGGCGGAAGAAGAAGGCGTGGTCATAGCCTATACTTCGATCTACGGCCATACGAAAAAGGCTGTGGAGCTGCTTGAGAAAAGACTGCGGGAAAAGGGCTGCCCTAATGTGATAGTATACGATCTCGCGCGGATAGATCCGAGCTATCCCGTCGCGGATGCTTTCAGATATACTAAGCTGGTGCTTGCCACTACGACTTACAACGCCGACATATTCCCCTATATGAAGAGCTTCATAGAGCACTTGACGGAGAGGAATTTCCAAAAACGTTCCGTGGCGCTCATTGAAAACGGCAGCTGGGCGCCTATGGCGGCCAAGATAATGAAAGATATGTTCGGAAAGTCGAAAGATATAGATTGGATCGAGACTGTCGTAAGTATAAAGTCCGCCGTGAAACAAAAAGATATGGACGACATAGAGAGATTGGCGGAAGGACTGTGTGACAACTGACCCTTTAGGGGTCATAATTAAAACTGAGCCTGATGATAGGCTCAGCTCTTATTTTATCAAAGAAGGAGGGAAAAATGGAAACAAAGAGCAGATCGGTGGCGCCTCGCTTTGCGGGACTGCTGCTCGCGATCCTTGTGAGTCTGTCCTCAGCCTTTGTAGCCTTCGCGCTGGATAACGATATAGTTATCCTCCATACCAATGACATCCACTGCGGAGTGGATGACAACATTGGTTACGCGGGACTTGAGCTTTACAAGAAGGAAATGCAGGAAGAGACTCCTAATGTAGTGCTCGTGGATGCCGGAGATGCTATCCAGGGCGCGCCCATAGGCACGCTTTCCGACGGCGGCTACATAATAGACATCATGAATGAGATGTCCTTTGATATAGCCGTACCCGGAAACCATGAGTATGACTATGGGATGGACAGGTTCTTGGAGCTTGCGGATGAGCTTGAATGTGAGTACATATCCAGCAACTTCATGGATCTTCGGACCGGTACTACCGTATTTGATGCCTATAGGATCCTGACATTCGAGGATGTGGACGTGGCTTTCGTAGGAGTTACGACTCCTGAGAGCCTTACGAAGTCTACCCCTGTATATTTTCAGGATGAAGCCGGAAATTATATCTATGGCTTCTGTGAGGATCCTACGGGAGAGGCTCTCTACACTGCAGTACAGAACGCTATAGACAGCGCCATAGCAAATGGGGCTGACTATGTAGTGCTCGTAGGCCACCTCGGCAACGAGGGCATCACCGAGAGATGGACCATGGAATCGGTCATCGCGCATACGACCGGGGTCGATGTGGCTATAGACGGACATTCTCATGAGACCTATACTAAGACCTTTACCAACGCTAACGGTGAGAGCGTGCCCGCTATAGAGACAGGTACTAAGCTTGCCGCTATCGGAAAAGTCACCATAGGTACGGATGGGACGATAAACACCGAGCTCGTCACAGAGGTGCCTGCCGATGAGGACGCGGGTTCCGCTTATGTGGTACAGAGCGGCGATACTCTTAGCCGTATAGCTAAGAGGATGCTCGGTTCTTATAACCTTTGGAACCTCATCTATCAGGCAAATACCGATCAGATCTCAGATCCCGACGTTATCAGTGTCGGAATGGTACTGACTATACCGGGAGGCGGTTCTACAACAGAGGACGGCAAGAATGTAGACGCGCAGCTTGACGCCTTCATAAAGAATATCCAAGCTCAGTATGAGGAGAGCTTAAAGACCGTCATTGGTACGACCTCGGTGGATCTTACGACCTTGGATCCCGATACGGGAGAAAGAGCTGTAAGGAATGCTGAGACGAATCTCGGCGACCTTATCGCGGATTCTCTGAGGGTACAGACCGGAGCACAGATAGGTATCATGAACGGCGGCGGTATCAGAGCTGATATAGCCGCAGGCGACATCACTTACAACGACGCCCTCACCGTCCTGCCTTACGGCAATATGGTAGGCGTAGCGGAAGTAACGGGACAGCAGCTCCTTGACTGCCTTGAGATGGGCGTTATGAATCATCCCGAAGAGAGCGGCGGATTCATCCATGTATCCGGTATGACATATAGCGTCAACAGCTCCATCCCCAGTTCTGTCACTGTAGACGACCAGGGCAACTTTACGGGTGTCAGCGGAGCATATAGAGTAGAGGCTGTAATGGTAGACGGAGAGCCTCTCGATGTGAACGCTACCTATACCGTAGCTGCTATAAGCTATTACCTTAAGGAAGGCGGCGACGGAATGACTATGTTCGAGGGCTGCAACATAATTCGCGATGACATAGCCGTAGACGTTGATGTGCTCGCAAGCTACATAAATGAGAACTTGGGAGGCATTGTAGGCGAAGGATATGAAGATCCTCGCGGACAGGGCAGGATAACCATAAATTGATGATCGGATAAGATCGTTTGAGACTTCTCCACGGACTTAAGTCTGTGGAGAAGTTTTTTTATAAATGAGAAACCCCTATTAGCACTCAAAGAAATCGAGTGCTATTGACAAAGCCCCTCAAAAGTTTATAA
>CAZQFD010000092.1:0-5093 GCA_964592535.1 uncultured Lachnospiraceae bacterium
ATGGTGGATCTCTATAAAAAGATCCTTGCGGGGCAGTATGAAAAGCTAAATGAGAGCCTTAGAAAAAAGACTTCGGACGGGTTCGAAAAGTCCCTGGGGAAAGCAGAGGGGGGCGCGCCTTTGGACGTTGTCGAAGCGAGATCTGCGAAAGCTCCCGAAGATGGCGGCTCTGACGGCAAAGAGAGCCGGCGTCTTATGCGTGATGAGATGACAGTCAATCCTAATGTCAACGAATACGGGAACGGCAAGGCCGAGATCTACGATTTCGGCATAGAGGACGCGAACGGCTCCCTTACGAATCTGGTGCTAAAGGGTGAGGACTTCACCATAAAGGAAAGGATCCGTTTTAGGGATCGTATAGAACAGCCGATATTCACCTTTACCATAAAAGATAAAAAGGGCAACGATCTGAGCGGTACGAACACCCTTTTCGAGGGTGCCGATGTAGAGAACGTGAATGCCGATGATGAATACGAGGTGAGCTTTACACAGCGCATGACCCTTCAAGGCGGAGAATATCTTATCAGTATGAGCTGCACAGGTTACGAGCAGGGAGAACACGTTGTCTACCATAGGCTCTACGACCTGCTCAATATCACGGTCATCTCCAATAAAAACACCGTAGGCGTATACGACATGGACTCACGGGTGGAAACTAGGAAGCATGGATGATTTTATTTTCGATCTGGCTGAAAAGCTGGAGCAGGAGACGGAACAGGATATATTAAAGAAGGAGAACGATCCCCGCTATTATTATGCCCTTTCCGAGGACAGACAAAATGTGTTCGAGTGGATGCCCTTAAGCCATGACATGGATGTATTGCTTCTGGGAGCCGACTTCGGAGCCTTCTTAAGCCTAGCGAAAAGAGTACGGACTCTCGATGTGTACGATACCGAAGAGCCTGCGATCGCTGCGGCAAAGCGGAGGGAGAAAGAGGATAATGTCTCATTTTTTAGGTTAGGACCTAAAAAGATCTATGACCTTGTGCTCATCACAAGGCTCACGGAAGGGCTCTTTTCGGAGCTTTCTTTCGGAGAGGGTTTGAAAGGCTTCCTAAGCTATGCCTCCCGATTCCTAAAGGAGAGCGGCAAGCTAGGCCTTTCCGTGGATAATAAAGACGCGATCCGTTTTTACTCGGGAGGCGAAAAGCGGGAAGACGAGTGTATGTTTTCTCTTTCGGAGCTTAGATCTGTGGCGGAGGCTCTTCCTTTTTCCGAAAGGAGAGTATATTTTCCGCTCCCGGACAGGGCTTTCGCGAGAGACATATTTTCGGAGAGCTACCCGCCTTCGGAAGGCGATTTCAGAGGGATAGGACAGACATTCTCAGGAGAAAGCTACGCGCTCTGTGATGAGGAGGCTCTATACGGGAAGCTGAGCTTGGAGGGCGTATTTGCGGCATTCGCAAATTCCTATATCCTGATCCTTTCGGGCTACGGCGGAGAGCACATAGAGGATGTCGTGCTGCTCAGCGAGCCAAAAGCCGCCTCATCGGAAGATGAGCCGCTCCCCATATATATAAGATATAATCGGGGCAGGGACAGACGTTATCGCATAAAGACCGAGATATGCGAGGAGAAAGACGGTGGGAGATATGTGAGGAAATCCGCTCTCGGAAAGGCTGCGAACGACCATATACTGAGCCTTAGACATAAGTACGAGCTTTTATCTAAGGAGCTTGAAAATAAAGAACTGAAAGTGTTGGAGCCAAAGATAGGGAAGGAGCCTTCGGGTCTTATGTTCGCGGATTTCGAGTATCTGCGCGGGATAACGCTAGCGAAAAAGCTCTCAGAGAGCATAAAAGACGGCAAGGCTCCGATAGGCAGGCTAAAGTCGGCGCTCGAATTTTTGATGGGCAGGGGCAGCACACCGTGCTATGACCTCGACCTTGTGTTTGAGAACGTGCTCATCACCGAGGACGGCTGTCATCTCATAGACTATGAATGGACCTTTGACACTCCGCTTGAGAGAGATCATGTCAAATATAGGATATTGAGATATTGGTATGAAGCCTATAAGGGGGCGCTAGGAGCCTATGACGATATGGCGGATCTCCTTTATAACTTTGGTATAAAGGATGAAGTGCTCTTTGAGTGTGACAAAAGAGAAAAGATCTTTCAAGACTTCGTAAACGGAGCTCCGGAGGACGATCTTAAGCTCAAGTACAGAGATGAAAAAAAGAACATAGATGACATAAAGGAGGACGAAAGGAAGCTCGGGGAATTTACCGAATGGAACCTGAGGCTTCAGGACGAGGTCGAAGATCTAAAAGCCGTAGCTCGCAAGCTTCGGGAGACCGAACGGTTGAGTCAAAACCACATAAAGAACATAGAAGGCTTCAATACCATCAACAGGGCGGAGATAGAAAGGCTCACAAAGGAGCTTGCGTATCTCGAGAGACATAAGAGCCTCTACGCTAGGATAAGGAGCATATTGGTGCGCGGCCTTGCCAAGGTCGCTCCGCAAGGCTCGACAAAACGAAAGTTCCTCTATTATGCCTATGATGCCGTAATGCACCCGGTAAAGAAAGGCGGATTCTATCTCACGAAGAAGGGGAGGGACTTCATAGCGGGAGACTTGGCCATAGGCGGAGAGTTCTCGGAAGGAGGCTTTCTAAAGCTCCCGACAGCGGAGGAAAGCACAGCGCCCTTAGTCTCGATAGTCATACCCGCTTACAATGAGGTATCGTATACTTACGCTTGCATACGCTCGATAATAGAGCATACCGACTTTGATAAGACGCCCTACGAGGTGATCCTGGCCGATGATGTGTCTACGGACGCTACGACCGAGATAGGAAGGTATATAGACGGCCTCGTGATAAGTCGTAATATCGAGAACCTCGGCTTCTTAAAAAATTGCAACAGGGCTGCGGCTCTCGCGAAGGGAAGCTATCTCTTCTTTTTGAATAATGATACCAAGGTGACGGACGGCTGGCTGGAGAGTCTGATCTGCCTCATGGAAAAAGACGAGACCATAGGACTTTGCGGATCTAAGCTCGTCTATCCGGACGGGAAGCTTCAGGAGGCCGGAGGGATCATCTGGTCGGACGGTTCGGGCTGGAACTACGGCCGCGGCGATGATCCGGAAAGACCCGAATATAATTATGTGAAGGAAGTCGATTATATCTCCGGCGCGGCCATCCTCATAAGACGCTCGCTCTGGGAGGAGATAGGCGGCTTTGATGAACGCTATGCCCCCGCCTACTGCGAGGACAGCGATCTCTGCTTTGAGGTGCGCAGACACGGAAAGCGTGTAGTCTATCAGCCGAAGTCCGTAGTCATCCATTTTGAGGGCGTGTCTAACGGGACCGATGTGAATGGCGGCGGCCTAAAGCATTATCAGCTCACGAATAACGAAAAATTAAAAGAAAAATGGGCCGAGGAGTTTAAAAAGCAGGAGATAAATGACGGAGCCCCGGATCCATTTACGGCGAGAGATCGCTCCAAAGGCAAAAAGTGCATACTTGTGATAGACCACTATGTGCCTACCTGGGATAAGGACGCCGGCTCCCGTACTACTTATCAATATATCCGGCTCTTCCTAGAGCACGGCTACAATGTGAAGTTTTTGGGAGATAATTTCCTTAGGGAGGAGCCTTATACGAGCACGCTCGAGCAGCTCGGGGTGGAGGTCCTCTACGGGGACGCGTATAAGGATGAGATCTTTGACTGGATAAAGAAGAACGGTCGGCATATAGACATCGCTTTCCTGAATAGACCTCATATCGCGATAAAATATATTGAGTTTATAAAAGAAAATACCGATATAAAACGCATATTTTACGGCCATGACCTGCATTTTTTAAGACTTGAGCGTGAGTACGAGCTCACAGATGAGATAAGATATAAGCGTGAATCCGAATACTGGAAAGGTGTCGAGCTGACGGTCATGGATGCTGCCGACATGGTATATTATCCGTCTGAGGTCGAGATCGGGGAGATCCGTAAGCTTCGCCCGCGGCTTCCGATGAAGGCGGTCACCGCCTACGCGTGGGAGGAGTTTAAGGACGTAGCTGAGGATGGGGAACGAGAAGGTCTATTATTCGTGGGAGGCTTTGCCCATCCGCCAAATGAGGACGGCGTGCTTTGGTTCCTATCCGAGGTCTATCCTCGCGTCAGAGAAGTGATACCCGAGATAAAGTTCCGCATAGTAGGATCTCATGTGACCGAAAAGATCGAGACGGCAGACGGAAAGGACGGCATAGAGGTGCTCGGCTATGTGAGCGATGAGAGGCTTGAGGAGCTTTATGCCGAGAGCAGGCTCGTCGTGGCGCCTCTCCGTTACGGGGCGGGCGTAAAGGGGAAGGTGGTCGAGGCCCTTCATTTCGGCGCGGCGGTAGTCACGACCGAAGTAGGGGCGGAAGGCATACCCGACGCCTCTTCTGTCATGGCTGTGGCAGGCACGGAAGAAGCGTTTGCGGAGACTGTGATAAGGCTCTATAAAGACGAGGAGCTCTGTCATAAAATGCGTGTAAACGCTGTAAGCTACTCAAAAGAGCATTACAGCATGGAAGCCGTGTGGGACAAGATAAAGGACGATCTCGGCTAAAGCCTCAGATGAGCCGTGGGGCTGTGGTAGGCTCTTAGGTGTCTAAGAGATCTTTATCCAATACGTGTATATACGGACCCTGATAGGAGAGGATCCCCTCCTTTTGCATACGCCCCAGTTCCCTTGAGAGCGCGCTTCGGTCTACCCCTAGATAATCGGCCAATTCACTTCGTTCCATATCGAGATGAAATCGAAGCTCCGGATCCGGTGTGAGCATTTGAAGATAGAGCTTTATCCGGTTTCGGAGCCTTTTCTGGGCCAATATCTGCATCCTTCGGTTCAAAAACAGGGAGCCTCTGCCCATCTCATGGAGCAGGTTCGCAGTCACGCGGGCTTTGTGAGGACAGCCGCATTCTCGAGGAAGGAGCAGGGGGTCGAGATCCAGATAGAGGATCTCAGCGTCGGTCACAGCGTCTATCTGGATAGGGCTGTCCTCGCCCATTATAAAAGCCTTTCATCGGCTCGTAATCACAAAATTTTCACAAAACAAACATAGATCCATAACGAAGATCCTCTAATATATGTTCACTGGTATAAATACGAG
>CAZQFD010000093.1:0-5046 GCA_964592535.1 uncultured Lachnospiraceae bacterium
GTATCGTCATGTGGTAAAGCCCTGCATGGACAGAGCCGCAAAGGAAGGAGCCCCCGCGATGGCGATAGAGCTTTGGGACGGGGAGATAGTGACCGGAGGCACGACGGAGCTTTTGGGGGCTTCATCCGCGGGAGTGCTGAACGCGCTTAAGCGCTTGGCAGGCATACCTAAGGATATAAAGGTCATATCGCCTCTTGCGATAGAGCCGATCCAGAGGCTTAAGATAGAATATCTGGGCTCTAGAAATCCGGCGCTTCATACGGATGAGACGCTCATCGCTCTCAGCATGAGCGCCGCGGAAGATCCGAACGCGAAGCTTGCCATGGAACAGCTCCCCAAACTGAGAGAATGTCAGGTGCACACCTCGGTCATGCTCTCTCATGTGGATGTAAAGATGTTTAAAAAGCTGGGAGTACAGCTCACCAGTGAAGCTGTACAGGAAAAGGATACACGGAGTACTTGATGGATAATAACGAACGTAAAGACTCGGATCATCGGTGGGATGACGGACGAAGGCCGGGCGGCGGCTTGGGAGGCCCTTCATCTCAAAATATGCTGATGGTGATCTTGGCCATAGTGATATGCTTTGCGTTCATGACCATGGGTAGGAACGCCACTCAGAACATGAACAGCGTGCAGGTCAGCTACACGGAGTTCTACGACATGGTAGAGCGGGGACTGGTCGATACGGTAGTGGTTGGAGAGAGCCGTATCGAGTTCACGGTCAATACGAACTCCGACGGATATTCTACGCTCTTTACCTATTATACTAATAAGATGGACGACCTTCTGCTCTCGCAGTTCCTGATAAGCAGAGGCGTTGAGGCGAGCGAGGCTGACGCGGACAATACCGGCCTTTGGATAGAGGTCTTGCTCACGGTAGTGCTGCCTATAGTGTTGTTCGTCCTTCTCTTTAACTATATGCAAAGGAGGATGGGCGGCGGCTCCGGCGGGATCATGGGCGTAGGCAAGTCCACGGCCAAGATGTATATGCAAAAGCAGACGGGCGTCACATTCGACGATGTGGCGGGTGAAGATGAGGCCAAGGAGTCACTGATCGAGATCGTGGACTTTCTGCACGACCCTGATAAGTACAGCAAGATAGGTGCGAAGCTCCCCAAGGGAGCGCTGCTTGTAGGCCCTCCCGGCACGGGAAAGACCCTGCTCGCAAAAGCCGTGGCGGGCGAGGCGAATGTGCCGTTCTTCTCGCTCTCCGGCTCGGACTTCGTGGAGATGTTCGTCGGAGTGGGAGCCTCGAGAGTGAGGGATCTATTTAAGCAGGCGAGCAACGTCGCGCCCTGTATCATCTTCATAGACGAGATAGATGCCATCGGAAAGTCGAGGGACAATCGACTCAGCTCCAATGACGAGAGAGAGCAGACTCTAAATCAGCTCCTGTCGGAGATGGACGGATTCGACCCCGGGAAGGGGATCATGGTGCTCGGCGCCACTAACAGGCCCGAGATCTTGGATCCTGCGCTCCTTAGGCCCGGCAGGTTCGATAGACGGGTGATCGTGGAGAAGCCTGACCTCAAGGGAAGGGTGGAGATACTTAAGGTGCACTCAAAAGGCGTGAAGCTCGACAGTACCGTTAACTTCGAAGAGATAGGGCTCGCGACGAGCGGGGCCGTGGGAGCGGATCTCGCGAATATGATGAACGAGGCCGCCATAAACGCCGTAAAGCACGGACGGAACGCAGTGAGTCAGGCGGATCTCTTTGAGGCTGTGGAGGTCGTGCTGGTCGGAAAGGAAAAGAAAGACCGCATACTCTCGAAGGAAGAACGAAAGATCGTGTCCTATCATGAGGTGGGTCACGCGCTGATCGCGGCCATACAAAAGGATGCAGAGCCTGTGCAGAAGATAACCATAGTGCCTAGGACGATGGGCGCGCTTGGCTATGTCATGCAGGTGCCTGAAGAAGAAAAATACCTAAATACGAAGAAAGAGCTGGAGGCCATGCTCGTGACGACGCTCGGCGGAAGGGCGGCGGAGGAGCTGGTATTCGACACGGTGACTACTGGTGCCTCCAATGATATAGAAAAAGCTACCTCCATCGCCAGGGCCATGGTGACGAGATATGGCATGAGCGAGAGATTCGGGCTGATGGGACTTGCAAAGGAACAGGACATGTATCTTACGAATCGTACCGTCATGGACTGCGGAGACGAGACTCAGACCGAGGTAGACAAGGAAGTCATGCATATGCTGAAGACGGCCTATGAGGAGGCTAAACATATCCTTTCCGAAAATATGGACGCCCTACATAGCATATCCGACCATCTCATAAAGAAAGAGACCATCACCGGCGAGGAATTTATGGAGATATTGGACGAGGTAAAAAAGGCGAGGAGCACCCAGCTCGTAAGCATATCGTAAAAATTACGTCGCTTTGATTTAAAGAATGGCTGTGCTATACTCTATGGAAAAGCCTCATATCATGCTTTATAAAAGTTGATAAGGCGAGACCCTAAGCTTTGACTTGGAGCGAAAAGGGGTCTTCGGGCAATATACATATAGATTTAAGGAGTATCGAGAAAATGGCGCATAAAAGATTTGTGAGCTTACCTGCTTTAGCCCTTTCATTTGCGATAGCTTTTGCGGATCTCGCATTCGCGGATACAGTGATCACCTCTGAGGGACCTTATTCGGTGGCCGAGGCAGACGCCGATCAACAGTCTATGGAATACGGCCCCGGAGTCGTAGGTGTATTTGCGACGGTCGAGGAGACGGCCTCTGAGACTGGCGAAGCCGATACGAGCGTAGTTTCGGAGAGCTCTGACGGGGACAGCACATCCGCTGCTGCCACAGAGACTTCCGAAAACATCTCCGGGACGGATGTCAATATCGAAAGCGATATAGAGCTTCCCGAGCTTGCGAGTGAGGCGGCGGCCCTCTATGATGCTACGACAGGACAGTTCCTCTTTACAAAAGAGGGAGATAAGGCCATGTATCCTGCTTCCACGACGAAGCTTATGACGGCCCTCCTTACCGTGGAGGACCTGAGCCTTGATACCGTGGTGACATACTCGGCTTCCGCTACAGAGGATCTGGAGTCGGGGGCTGTGACGGTGGGTCTGGTGGATGGCGATACGCTTACGGTGAGAGATTCCCTTTACGCGCTTTTACTTAAGTCGGCCTGCGAGGTCGCTAACGGGCTCGCAGAGGCGGTCTCAGGAACACAGACGGAGTTCGTAGAACTCATGAACGCCCGCGCGGCGGAGCTTGGCTGCACGAATACTCACTTTGAGAATCCTTCGGGACTTAACGGCGCGAGTCATTATACCACCGTCAAGGATATGGCTCTCATCGCGAGCGCAGCCATATCGATCGATGATCTGAGGACCATACTTCAGACTCGCAGCTATGAGCTTCCCGCTTCTAAGGAAAGAAGCAGCCTTACCATTACGAATGGTAACAAGATGTTAGACACCTCGAGCTCATACTACTATGAGGAGGTGATCGGAGGAAAGACAGGCTATACCTCGAAGGCAGGAAATACTCTTGTCGAGGTGGCTGATATAGACGGTCATAGGCTAGTGGCCGTAGTGATGAAGTCAAATTCTCAGCACTATGACGACGCGACCAAGCTGCTGGACTACGGAAAAGCGCTCATCGAGGCGGGAGTGGTGACCTCGGCGTCAGCGGATCCCGAGGTGAACACTGCGGTGACTTCCATTGATACGGATGTGAACGCAGATCCCGGAGAGACAGCTGAGGGCTTTGTAGAGACTGAGGAAGGCGTGCGCTATTATAAGGCAGATGGCACCTACTGTCAGAACGAGTGGCTCGACCTTGAGGACGGCAAGACCTATTTCTTTGACGGCGACGGCTATATGTGCACCGGATGGGTACATTTCGCGAATGATTCCTGGTACTATTTCGATACCGAGACAGGAGAGATGGTGAGCAACAAGTGGGTGACTCAGGACGGCAAGTCCTATTATCTCGGAGCTGACGGCGTGATGGCGAGAGATACCATCATAGACGGCACCTATAGGGTCAATGCCGACGGCGAATATGTAGAGAAAGTGGCCTGATTTTCTGGCTCCTATAGATCTGACATGTAGTCATAAGACCGTATCGAGATAGAACGGACGGAGACATGGCTTGAACGAAAATGAAGAGAGGGATATGGTCACCGGAGACGGTGAGGTCCCTGACAAAAAAGAAAAGATAGAGACAGATCTCGACCTGAGCTTTTTCGACAGAGAAAAAAGCAGGAGCGCGAGGTCGCTAAAGAGGACGGCGGGACGCTCCGCAAAAGGTTTGCGGGGCGGACAGAGCCGTCTTGTTGTGGTATCAGTGACAGCGGCGATAGTCCTTATAGCGGTCATTGTGGCGATCCTTTTGGCAGGAACGTCTCAGAGCGGCGAGGACACGAAGGAGAGCACCGCCGCGGAGCTTAGCGCGGATGAAGGCGAAGCTGCGGAGGGCTCTGACATCGAGACCGTCGATGAGGACGATGAACTCATAAGGATCTGCGGCATACCTGAGATCTCCATGCTCATAAGCTCCTATTTTGAGGCCAGGATCTCTGCCGATGTGGAAACGCTCTACAAACTATTCGGGAAGAATGAGGATGTATATATGGAGAGCTCTGCGGAGAAGCTCGCCGCCCAAGCCCTCTGGATCCGAAGCTATGACGACATCACCGTCTATATCGCCGACGGCCTTGACGGGGATTCGAAGGTCTGTTTCGTCACATACTATATCGATTTCAGGCGCGCGGATACAAAGGCCCCTGGGATAATGTATTGTTATGTGGAGAAAGACAGCGAAGGGAACTATTTTATAAATGACACCCTCGATGGCGAAAAGATAAGCTATATAAACGATCTGCTTTCGGAGCCGGAGATAGAGGAGCTCATCACTGTGACGGATAATGAGCTTTTCAATGTGCTCAACCTTGATGGCGACCTCGCGCTCATCTATGTCTCCTTCATAAACGGCGAGATCTACGACGAGACAAATATCGACCTTGACCGAGAACCTGAGGTGAACCTTTTCACTGATCCGCAGGATTCCATACTTATAGACATAAGCTCG
>CAZQFD010000094.1:0-4940 GCA_964592535.1 uncultured Lachnospiraceae bacterium
AGAAAAACTGGATATAAAGTATAACGGGGATACGGAAGGCCGCGGTCTCCGAGCCTTATTCCGCAGGATAAATGTGTATCTGAGCTCTGTGATAGAACGGTATATGGAGGACGAGACCGCGGGCATATATAAGGCGATACTGCTTGGAGATAAGTCGGATATGGACAGCTCTCTGAAAACGCTTTATCAAGACGCGGGGATCTCTCATATCATAGCTGTCAGCGGGCTTCATATCTCTCTTGTAGGTGTGAGCGTATATAAGTTCCTGAAAAAGTTCAACCTAAAGCAGTCAGTCGCGCTTATCATCGCCTCAGCTCTTACTGTATTTTATGTGGGGATAACGGGAGCTTCGGGTTCGGCGCTCAGAGCCATGATAATGCTTCTATGCAGGTTTTCTGCCATGGGTCTGGGGCGAAGCTACGATATGCTTACGGCTATAGCTCTTAGCCTTATATTGCTGATATTCGCGAGGCCATATATCGTATTCCAAAGCGGGTTTCAGCTTTCATTCCTTGCCGTGATCGGGATCGCGCTTATCGGAAACAGTGTGACAAAGAGCCTCGAGCTTATATATAAACGACGAAAAAAGAAGCTCCAAGGCCGCGCAAAGACACTTATATCGAACCTCTCGGTGCAGCTTTCCACACTTCCGTCTATTGCCTACCATTTTTTCGTGTTTCCCATCTACGGTATCGTGCTGAACCTCATAGTTATACCCTTTATGGACTTTGTGATGTACTCGGGGATGGCGGTACTTATCCTGGGGATCGTTGCGGAAGCCTTAAGTTTCATAAAGCCCGTCGCGGTAGGCGTGGGGGCTATAGGATATTATATATTGAGCGCTTATAAACTGCTCAGTAGATACAGCATAAGCCTGCCGCGTAATAAGATCGTTTTCGGAAGGCCCACGGCGGAGCAGATCGTGATCTACTATATGATATTGCTGCTTTTATTGAGATCCCTAAGGGTTCTTTCGAGAGGCGTTCATCGAAGCTTCACGCCCGAAAAGACCGTTGCAAAAAGGGGCGCAAAAAACGAGGCGGCCTCTTTTCGCGAGTATCTGCTTTCATGTTATGAAGACAGCAAGGAGAAAAAAGAGACAAGAACGGTCGCCGGATACGCGCGAGGGCCGCTGGTCGCCTTAAACCTTTTGTTGTTCGTCCTTCTGCCTATCGTTATCTACCGGCGTCAAAGTTATACAGAAGGAGTCATTGTGACGGCCCTCGATGTAGGGCAGGGAGACTGCATTATCATAAGGAGCGGCTATCAGAGCTTTTTATTTGACGCGGGATCTTCAAGCAACAAGTCGATAGGTGAAGATGTGGTAGAGCCTTACCTGCTTTCGAAAGGGATAAGAAAGATAGACGGAGCCTTTCTAAGCCACGCTGACGAGGACCATTCAAACGGCCTTCTTTATCTGCTTTCCGACTCTTCGGATATAGAGATAGCCGAGCTCACACTTCCTAAAGCCGCTAAGTATGATACCGCATATACGTCTTTGATAGAGCTCTATTACGATGCAAGCAAAAAAGACATATCCTATTCGGAGGAAGGCGATATAGTGGAGCTTGCAGAAGGTGGGTCGCTTTGTTGTCTCTATGAAGGTGATAGTGAGAGTGGAGAAGTAAACAGCCACTCTCCGGTATATCTTCTCAGCTTTGGAGAGTTCAGCTTCCTTTTGACGGGGGATATGACAGCTGAGGATGAGAAGGCCTTATATGTGGTGATAGATGCCCAGGATGAGGATGTATTTTCAAGCGGTGTGACGATCTTGAAAGCGGCTCATCACGGCAGCAAGACCTCGAGCTCCGATATAATGCTGAAGCTCACAAAGCCGTCATATGCGCTTCTCTCATATGGACGAGGTAACAGATACGGTCATCCCCACGAAACGGTCGTGGCGCGTTACCTTCGCTATGGTTCAAAGCTGTTGGAGACAGGAAAGAGCGGAGCCATCACCATATGCACTGACGGAACGTATATGCGTATCGATACATATTTAGGAGCCGGAGACGAAGTGGACGGTGAGGAGGACTGATATGAGATCTGCTCGGTCTCAGTATGCTCCGAGACCGCTGCGCCATATAGACAAGGCATGTTTCTTATGATAAAATATCGTTCATAAAACATTTGGGCAGCGTTGCTGTCGTATTTTTCATTCAAAGGAAGGAGCTTTATTATATGGACGCGGACCCCGGATCGGGCAGTATAGCGTATCAACTCACGGTACTTTTAGTTTTAACTTTGATCAACGCATTCTTTTCCGGATCGGAGATGGCGGTAGTCTCGGTAAATAAAAACAAGATACACCGCCTTGCGGAAGACGGCAACAAAAAAGCCGCTCTGGTCGAAAAAGTCTCCGAGGACTCTACAAAATTCCTCTCTACCATACAGGTGGCTATCACACTCGCAGGCTTTGCGAGCTCGGCCTTCGCGGCGAACAGTATCTCACAGGTACTGGCCTCGGCTCTGGCCGTAAGAGGGCTTGATCACAGCCTTTGCCTTGCCATCTCAAACGTGATAGTTACTATCCTCTTAGCCTATTTTAACCTTGTCATAGGAGAACTGATCCCCAAACGTATAGCTCTTTTATATGCTGAGACCTATAGTCAGGTGTGTATAAAGCCTATATATCTCATGTCAAAGATCATGTCCCCGGTATTGTTCCTGCTTTCAAAGAGCACGAATGGTCTTTTGAAGCTCATGGGCCTTTATCGTGACGATCTGGAGGAGAGCGTATCGGAGGAGGAGATAAAGTCTCTTCTTGAGACAGGCACCGAGACGGGTGTGTTCAATGATACCGAGAAAGAGATGATCGCTTCGATATTCTCATTCGACGATAAACGCGTGCGCGAGGTCATGGTGCAAAGGCAGGATATGGTGGCCGTAGATCTGGAGGACGAGGTCAATGACTATATAGACGAGATACTCAGATCTAAGCATAACCGAATACCGGTATATGAAGGAAGCATAGATAATATGATCGGCATACTGAGCATGAAGGATTTCGTGATAAAGGCAAAAGAGACCGGTAGCTTCTACGATGTGGAAGTGAGGCCGTTGCTAAAGCCCGTGTACTTTGCTTCCGAAAACATGAAGACCGATGCCATATTCAGAGAGATGCAGCGAAATAATCTGAGGGTCGCTATCATCGTGGATGAGTACGGCGGAGTCAGCGGCATGATCACCATGGAGGATCTGGTAGAGGAGATCGTCGGCGATATGTATGAGGACGAAGAGGAGATCGAGATACCTATAAAACAGCTTAGCGAAGGCTGTTATGAGCTTTTGGGATCGGCTCTCCTTAGCGACATAAATGAGGAGCTCGATATGGATATCGACAGTGAATGTGATACCCTGAGCGGCTATCTTACAGAGATCCTCGGACGCATCCCCACGGAGGCTGAATGTCCTATAGACGTAGAGGACGATGAGGCCGAATACCGCATACTTACCGTTGAGGACAGGGTAGCGGAGAAGATAAGCATGAGGCTTAAGGCTAAGGAGAACACAGAGAGCGAAGGATCGTCCTAAGACGATATAAGACTATGAAAGACGAAGCTCTGTCCCGGAAAGTCTATACTTTTCGGGACAGTTTACGAAAAGACGATATAGCGGCTGTAAAAGAGCTGGTCAGGTCGTGCGATGAGGAGGACGGAACGAATTATGAGCCTCCGCTTGACGGGGACTTTTATATACTTTGCTATGGCAGAGAAGCCTCTAAGACCGAGCTCCTTGGCATATCCTGTGTCTGGCACCTTGGGCAGAGCTTTGAAGGAGAGGAGACGGACGAGCTTCGCGCCTTTGTCCTTCCGAGGGTACGCGGACAAGGCATATTTAAAGAAATGCTCTTCGCGCTAGGGCCGAAGCTTCGCCGATCGATCTGCCTTTCCGTGTATGAGGTCCCTTATATTAGAGAGGTGTTGGAAGCCATAGGCGCGGAATACATACGCTCCGAGCATATGATGGAGCTTAGTCTTGACAGCCTGCCGCAAAAAAATGATCCTGACAATGGCATATCAAAGGTGGATAGCGACAAGGGCGTTGCCTTCAGTGATGAACAGTATAGCGGCGTATCGAGGGCGGGTACTGGGGAGCTCTCTTTATCCTCCGATGAGCGGGACGGCGGTCTTTTAAGCTCTGATATAGGTGAGGCGGGATATAGGCTTTACGGCGACAGGGCATATATCTACGGCGTGCTGGTCTATTCACGTTTCAGAGGCCGCGGCATGGGACGAAAGTTCATGACAGAGCTGCTTTTGAGGCTGAAAGAAAGCGGGTGTACATCGGTATTCCTACAGGTCGCCTCTGATAACGTTCCGGCCCTAAAGCTGTATGAGAGCCTCGGTTTTAAGACTGCGGAGACCATGCTGTCATATGTTTTGCGACTTCACAGGACGAAAGATCTATGCTAGAATCAAATGAGCTATTTTGCGGGAAGGCTTATATCAATGTTTGAAAGTCGGAAGGCGCGGATCCTCATTGGGATATGGTAATAGATACGTCTGAGCGTCAAAAGCTTTGCTTGATAATATTCGTTGTATATATAGTAGGACTTTCGTATTTCACGCTTTTTGCCGAAGGGCTGGGACGGGGCAATGTCGAGGTCGACAGCGCGATAAGGCGATATAATCTTATTCCTTTTACGGAGATACGAAGGTTCTGGGTATACAGAAAAGAACTTGGGATGAATGCTTTCCTTTTGAATATCGTCGGCAATGTGCTGGCATTCATCCCGAGCGGCTTTTTGTTACCTATGATCTCAAAACGCTGCCAAAAGGCGATAGGGACCACGTTCGTGGGGCTGCTCATCAGCTTTCTGATCGAATGCACCCAGCTCATGTTCGCGGTGGGCAGCTTTGATGTGGACGATATACTGCTGAATACCGTAGGGGCGCTTCTCGGTTTTTACCTCTATGGATCAGTAAAAACATTGGTGA
>CAZQFD010000095.1:0-4869 GCA_964592535.1 uncultured Lachnospiraceae bacterium
ATCAAAGAGATCGGACGCATTTGCCGGGAGCGGGGCGTCCTGTTCCATACTGACGCTGTTCAAGCTGCCGGGCACCTGCCTATCGATGTCCAAGAGCAGAGCATTGACCTGCTGACCCTTTCGGCGCACAAGTTCCACGGCCCCAAAGGCGCCGGGGTCCTCTACGCCAGAAAGGGGATCGCGCTCATTCCTTTGATCGAGGGAGGCGCCCAGGAGCGGGGAAAGCGGGCCGGAACCGAAAATACCCCTGCCATCATGGGAATGGTGGCAGCCCTGGAGGAGGCCTGCCAAAACATGGCGGCAAATCAGTCGAGGATATCCGCTTTGCGTGACCGGCTGATTCATGGGCTTGCTCGGATCCCCCATTCTATTCTGAACGGAGATGCGGACAGAAGGCTTCCGGGAAACGTGAATTTCTGTTTTGAAGGGATCGAAGGAGAATCTCTGCTGCTGCTTTTGGACGACAGGGGGATCTGTGCTTCCTCTGGGTCGGCCTGTACCTCTGGTTCGCTCGATCCCAGTCATGTGCTGCTGGCCATCGGAAGACCCCACGAGATCGCCCACGGCTCCTTGCGGCTTACCCTTTCGGAGGAGACGACAGAACAGGACATTGATCATACCATCCATGCCGTTACAGAGGTCGTAGCTTACCTGCGAAGCATGTCTCCTGTGTGGCATGACCTGGAAAACGGAAAAAAACAATTTGTAATTCAGTGAGGTGTGTGTTATGGCTCTTTACAGCGAAACCGTGATGGATCATTTTAGGAATCCCCGCAATGTAGGCGTGATCGAGGACGCGGACGGGGTCGGCGAGGTCGGCAACGCCGTGTGCGGCGATATTATGAAGATTTATTTGAAACTCGATGACGGCATCATCTCCGACGTCAAGTTTGAGACGTTTGGCTGCGGCAGCGCTATTGCGTCCAGTTCCATGGCTACGGAGATGATCAAGGGCAAGCCGATCTCAGAAGCACTGGCGCTGACAAACAAAGCCGTCGCCGAGGCGCTGGACGGCCTTCCGGCCCATAAGCTCCACTGTTCGGTCCTGGCGGAGGAGGCGATCAAGAAAGCAGTGCAGAATTACTATGACAGGAATGGAATACCATATGCCGTAGATCAGTTCCCGGAGACAGATTCGTGCCCGACGGAATACGGTGTGCATAGGTGAAGGCGCTGATCGCGATGAGTGGACAACGGTCACGCAGCTAGAGCAAGACTTCTTGAAAATTGTATTCGATGTCCCTCAACGGGCGATCACCAAAGGACAGGCTGTCGTTCTATATGACGGTGATCTGGTCGTGGGAGGCGGAACGATACAGTAACAGAGGCTGTACATATTCAAGATCAAAAAAGCATTTGATCGTATGCGCTTTGAATTGAGGTGTTTTACGGGAATGATTTCAACAAGAGGTAGATATGCCCTTCGCGTCATGATCGATCTTGCGGAACATGTAGACGAAGGGTATATTCCCATGAAAGAGGTTGCTGAGCGGCAGGGTATCTCTTTGAAATATCTGGAGAGGATCATGCCCGCCCTGTCGAAAAACGGCCTTGTGGACGGTGTGCATGGAAAGGGCGGTGGATATCGCCTGAACAGACGACCCGGAGACTATACGGCAGGCGAAATATTACGTCTGGCGGAAGGGGATCTTGCCCCTGTTGCGTGCTTGGCGTGCGGTGCAGAGCCGTGCGTCAGAAGAGAGGATTGTAAGACCATTCCCATGTGGGAAAAGTTTTATGATATAACGAATGAATACTTCGATAGCATCACTATCGCAGAGCTTGCAGGTGATAAATTTTCCTAATAATATATATCGTGATATATAGTGTTTATCAACCCTCCTATTGTTTGTTAACGAACATGGAAAAACATCATCCCCTTAAAATATCCTCTCTACTATCGTACAGAATATGATTGGGATAGCGAGGGACGGGAGCATATTCATGGTCTTTATCTTTTTAAGGCCGAGTATCGATATGCCGGAGCTCGCGATGAGGAAGCCGCCCACGACCGTAAGCTCCGTCAGCATATCGGTACTCATGAAATCTCCCAGAGCTTTAGCCAGGAGATATATCGCGCCTTGCCAGCAGAACAGCACAGGAGCGGTCAGCGCCATACCGATCCCGTAGGTGGACGCCAATACCATGGAGGTCACGAGATCCAATGTGGCATTCGTGAACAGATAGGTATGGTCTCCGTAAAGCGCGGCATTTATGGGGCCGAGTATAGACATCGTGCCGATACAGAAAAGCAGGATACCGGTCGAAAGTCCCGTGCTGAGCTCACCCACCGACAGGCGCTCTGTAAGCCGATGAAAAGCCGTGTCTATGTCTATCACCGTTCCAATGAGGCTCCCGAGAGCGAGGCTCGCTATGAACAGTACCGGATAAGAGCTGTTTGACATATTCTGCACTATAGAGTTTATACCTATGCCTATAGCGGCGAGCCCCATGGCCGTATACAGCGCCTCTGAATATTCTTCTTTGATACCCTTTTTGAAGATACTGCCTAAGATGCTTCCGAGAAGGATGGTACAGGTGTTAGCTATCGTCCCGATCATCAGTCAAATCTCCCCAGCATCCTTTCTTCCCTTACCTTGATGCCGCGGAACAGGAGTTCATTGACCGGAGTAGGGACAGAGAGCTCCTTGCCGAACTTCACCATAGCACCGGAGAAGGTGTCCACCTCGGTAAGCTTGCCTCGGTCGAGATCCTGTAACGTGGAAGGACGATTCTTCGAAGGGAGCATAGGGAATCTGGCCACCTGCTTATCTATATCTTCATAGTTTAGATCTATACCCTTTGCTTTTGCTACGGCTACTACCTCACGCATGGCGGATATACAGATCTCTTTCGCGTATTCGCTCCTTTGAAAAGCCGAGAAGGGAACGCCCAGCAGGGCACAGGTCATATTCTCGCCTACGTTGCCCATGAACTTAGTCCAGAGGTCTCTTATCATGTCCTTTCCGATGACATAGCCTATGCCGCAGCGGTCGAAAAGCTCTTTTACGGCGAGGACATTCTCGGAGAGCGCGTTTAAGTCATTCTTTTCGTCTCCGAAGTCTACGACGCCGCCCTTAGGATCGAAATCTGCCTTGCCGTTCTCCATCTCGATGCTTATCCGCATGAGGGAGTATATAAGGCGTTCCTTACCGTAGCGGGCAATGACATGATCTTCGCTTTCTACTCCGTTCAATACAGACATGATGAGCGTATTTTTGCCGACCTGCTCTTTTATCTGCGAAAGCGCCGTATCGAGATCGTACATCTTGACGGCAATGATCACGAGGTCAGAAGTCTCGCCGCTTTCTTCGGGCGTCACGATATTGAGAGGATAATGCTTCCCGTTTATCGTTACACCGTTTTTCTCAAGGCGTTCTTTCCTCGCGCCTTCTGCCATAACACGGAAGTCTTTACCGAGCGTCTCGCTGAGTCCGGGAACAAAATACGCGCCCATGGCGCCGAGTCCTATGAGAAGGACCTTTTCAATCTTTTTCATGCCTGTGATTTGACCGTCCTTTCTGTAAATGATATTGTGAAAAGCCGCGTTTAGTATAACACCAACCTATCCTGCTCGCAAGATAAAGAGGATCTCCTGAGAGCGCGTTAAAAACATAAAAGCCCGGACTCCTAAAAAGAGACCGGGATGATCTTTATGAGCTGACCGTGCGAAGGAGCCGGGGTTTCTGGCATGGGGTGATCCGCGAGCCCGTTCACACGATCATATCAATCCGCTTTTATTCGAGCACCGAGGCAGCTTCTTTAAGAAGCTCCGTTATGGGCAGGTGCTGAGGACAGACCTCCTCACACTGACGACATTCTACGCATGAGCTTGCTTTCCCGCCGCCGCTCTTTATCATATTTTCATAAAAGAGGAACGGCCTTCTGTCCGCGGGGTAGAGCTTGTTGACATTCATAGCGCGGAATATATCCGGTATAGCTATGGACATGGGACAGTCGTCGCAGCAGTAGCGGCAGGAGGTGCATTGTATGAGCGCCATGTCCTGCATCTTCTTGACCACCTCGGCGATGACCGCCTGCTCATCTTCGTTGAGCGGCTCAAAATTTTTAAAGGTATCGATGTTATCGGACACCTGATCTTCGCTCGACATACCGCTCAGTATGGTCATGATCCCGGGCAGGCTGCAAACGTAGCGCATAGCCCAAGAAGCCTGGGACTTGTCGGGGTGCTTATCCGTAAGGAGCTTCGCGAGCTCCGGCTGAAGGTTCGCGAGCGTGCCGCCTTTGACGGGCTCCATGACTATGATGGGTATATCTCGCTCTCTCAGGATCTTATAGATCTCTCCGCTCAGGACGAGGGGGTTGTTCATATCCATGTAGTTGAGCTGGATCTGTACGAATTCCGCCTCGGGATGTTCATCGAGCACCATCTTTAGGTAGTCGGGCGAGCCGTGATATGAAAATCCGAGATGTTTTATCTTACCTTCGGCCTTCTTCTCCATTGCCCATTCGAAGCAATGCAGCTTTTGGTAGGTCTCATACTTTATGCCGTCCTCTATGCTGTGCATGAGATAGAAGTCAAAATAGTCCACTCCGCAGCGTTCGAGCTGCTCATTGAACACTCTGTCTCTGTCAGCCTCGCTCTCGAGCACCCATGAAGGGAGCTTCGTCGCCAGATAAAAGGAATCTCTGGGATATCTTTTTACTACGGCCTCTTTTGCAATTGTCTCCGACTTACCGTTATGGTAAACATAGGCCGTATCGAAATAATTAAAGCCGTTCCTCATGTAGGTATCGACCATATCGCATACCTGAGGAATGTCTATCTCACCGTCTTTTTCCGGCAATCGCATAAGTCCAAAGCCGAGCTTTGGCATTTTCTCCATGTCGATCATAACGTAACCTCTC
>CAZQFD010000096.1:0-4864 GCA_964592535.1 uncultured Lachnospiraceae bacterium
CATCCCCTTCCAGAAGATCTCCGAGCCTACCATAGCCATGGACTTCATGGTGAACGATTCGCCGCTCGCAGGACTGGAAGGGAGATATGTCACATCGAGGCATCTAAGGGAGAGGCTCTTTAGGGAGCTTAATACGGACGTGTCTCTCAGGGTGGAGGAGACTGACTCCCCAGATCGTTTCAAGGTGTCGGGGAGGGGAGAACTCCATCTTTCCGTCCTTATCGAGAGCATGAGAAGGGAGGGCTATGAGTTCGCGGTCTCAAAGGCCGAAGTGCTCTATAAGACCGATGAGAGAGACAGACGCCTTGAGCCTATGGAGATAGCATATATCGACGTGCCCGATGAATTTACGGGAGTAGTCATACAGAAGCTTACACAGAGAAAGGGCGAGCTTTCCGGGATGTCGCCTATGGAAGGCGGCACGACGAGGCTCGAGTTCAACATCCCATCGAGAGGCCTGATCGGCTATCGAAATGAATTCCTCACTGATACCAAGGGGACGGGGATAATGAATACTGCCTTCGACGGATACGGCCACTATAAGGGAGATCTCTCGTATAGGCCCACCGGTTCGCTCATCGCCTATGAGGCCGGTGAGGCCATCACCTACGGCCTCTTTAACGCTCAGGAGAGGGGCGCCTTGTTCATAGGGCCGGGAGAAAAGGTATACGGGGGCATGGTCATCGGGCAGTCACCCAAGGCCGAGGACATAGAGATAAACGTATGCAAGACCAAGAAGCTCACTAATACCAGAGCGTCCAATGCCGACGAGGCCCTGAGGCTGGTGCCGCCCAAGGTGATGTCTCTTGAGCAATGCATGGATTTCATAGACACCGACGAGCTTTTGGAGGTGACACCCAAGTCGCTCCGTATAAGGAAGAAGATACTCGACCCGCTTTTGAGGAAGAGGGCGTCCTTTAAGAAAGGTTAAAGATGGCCTACGACGGTTTTGTGATAGCGGCTACCGTACATGAGCTGAGAGAGGCGCTCCTTATGGGCAGTATCACGAAGATAGCCCAGCCCGAAAAAGACGACCTGCTGCTCAGCGTAAAGGTGGACCGAAAAAAGAAACGAGTCTTTATATCCGCGGATCCCTCTATGCCGATGCTCAAGCTGCAGGAGGACAACGAGGCTTCTCAACTCAACGCGCCCGCCTTTTGTATGTCGCTGCGAAAGCACATAGGAAGCGGTAGGATAGTGAATATATACCAGCCCGCGGGGATGTTGGGGACGGAGGGCTTAGAACGTATAATAGTATTTGAGATCGAACACCTAAATGAGCTCGGAGACCTTTCCGGAGCCTATCTCGTCTGTGAGCTCATGGGCAAATACAGCAATATCATACTGACAAACAAAGACCTAAAGATCATAGACAGCATAAAGCATGTCGGGCCTCTTATGAGCTCGGTGAGAGAGGTGCTGCCGGGAAGAGATTATTTTATCCCCCAAAGCGGCTCTAGGAAGGATCCGTTCGAGCTCCTAAAGGAAGGGAGCGAGGCACTCTATGCCGCTTTAAGGACGAATGGCCAAAGGATAAGCGAGGCGATATATAAGACCGTAACGGGTTTCAGTCCTACGCTTTCCTTGGAACTTTGCCACAGAGCCCATATCGACCCCGACAGGCCTTCGGTCGAGCTCGATGAAAATGAGTTGCACAGGCTTTATAACGCGTTCACGGAGCTGATGGGCTATGTGGAGGGTGGTTTATTCTATCCCAATATAGTCTACGAGGGAGATCGAGCCGTAGGATTTTCTTCGATACCCCTAAGACATCTGGAGTCTGAAAACTATACGGCGCAAGATCATAAGAGTATATCGGAGGTCATAGGGCTCTACTATGACGAACGACAAAAGAGTGGACGCATACGTTCTAGATCTGAAGATATAAGGCATATCTTAAAGCAGCTCACGGAACGCTGCGTGAAAAAACTGGATCTTCAGGAAAAACAATATCAAGACGCCGAAAAACTGGACAGATACAGGATATACGGTGAGCTGATAAATACCTACGGTTACGGCCTTAAGGGCGGAGAGAAGGAGCTGGTCTGTGAAAACTATTATGACGGCGGGAATGAGATAAGGATACCGCTGGATGTAAGGCTCTCCGCTAAAGATAACGCTAAGCGGTATTTTGAACGCTATAATAAATTAAAACGCACGAGAGAGGCCCTCAGCTCACAGATAGAGGAGAGCCGAAAGCGGCTCTATCATCTTGAGTCCATCGCCCAGTCCCTCTCTATGGCGGAGACCGAGGCGGATCTCGACGTCATAAGGCAGGAGATGAGAGAGTCCGAGATGATCGCGAAAGGCTCTCGCGGGAGCAAAAAGAAAAGGGACGAAGCCCCTTCAAAGCCTCTTCATTTCGTTTCCTCCGACGGCATAGATATATATGTGGGACGAAACGATCGTCAAAACGTGGAGCTTAGCTTCAACGAGGCGGATCCTGATGACTGGTGGTTCCACGCCAAGGGCATAGCCGGCTCCCACGTCATAGCAAAGACCGGCAAAGAGGAGCTTCCCGATAAGACCTGTCTTGAGGCGGCGGCGCTTGCAGCCTATTACTCAAGGGCAGCAGACGAGCCGAAAGTTGAGGTGGATTATGTGCGCAGAAGGGAGCTTAAGCGAGTTCCGAAGGCCCCTCCGGGCTATGTCATCTACCATACAAATTATTCCGTAATGATTGAACCGCGCTCGAAGATCTGATATACTTTTTAGCGAAAAAAAGCGGGGTCTCAGAGAGGAAAAATGAAGGATATTTACAGTATGACGGGCTTCGGACGGAGCGAGGCAGTAGACGAAAGCTATAGGCTCCTTTGCGAGGTCAAGTCCGTAAATCACAGATATTTAGATGTGACCGTCAAGATGCCGAGGATCTTCAACTGCTTCGAAGCACGCATAAGGAAGCTCGTTAGCAGCCATATAAGCCGAGGTAAGACCGAGATATATCTCTATTATGAAAGCTATGCGTCGGGCGGAAAGCGTCTTAAATATAACGAAGAGCTCGCGACTGAATATGTAGGCTATCTTGCGAAGATGTCCGCGGACCTTGGGCTGAAGAATGATATAGGGGCTCCTATGCTCGCGAGATGTCCCGAGGTATTTACCATGGAAGAAAAGCCCGAGGACGAGGATCTCCTATGGGAGCGCATAGAGCCTGTGCTCGTATCCGCCCTTACGGAGCTTAAGACGGCAAGAGCGGAGGAAGGGGAGCGTCTCAGAGAGGATCTTTTTCGGAAGCTTTGCTCTATGTCCGAGTTCTTAAAAGGCATAACGGAGCTTTCTCCGTCCGTGACCGAGTTATATAAGGAGCGGCTCCTGCAAAGGATAAAGGAGACGCTTGGGGGCCTTGATCTTACGGCCGATGAAGGACGTATACTCACCGAGGTGGCCATATTTTCTGATAAGGTCTGTACAGACGAGGAAACGGTGAGGCTCGAGAGCCACATCGGATCTATGAGAGACAAGCTTAAGGCTGGGAGCCCTTGCGGCAGAGACCTTGATTTCATGGCTCAGGAGATGAACCGTGAGGCCAATACCATCCTTTCAAAGGCGAACGACATAAGGGTCTCGGATACAGCTATAGCTATCAAAGCGGAGATAGAAAAGATAAGGGAGCAGGTGCAGAACATTGAGTGATGAAAAAGCTTTCCTTAAAGACATAGATAAAGGAGCCATGAAGGCGGAGCCTGAAGACCAGGCGCTTCCTTCCGAATACGGTATCAGACGGAAGGGCATGCTGGTCGTGATCTCGGGGTTTTCCGGAGCGGGCAAGGGGACGCTCATGAAAAAGCTCCTCAGTATGTATGACAACTATTCTCTTTCCATCTCGGCCACCACGAGGGATCCGAGGCCGGGGGAGCAGGACGGCAGGGATTATTTCTTTGTTGGCGAGGAGCGCTTTCGTGAGATGATAAAGAACGATGAGCTTCTCGAGTACGCGAGATATGTAGATCACTTTTACGGCACCCCTAAGGCTTATGTCGAGGAGGAGATGAGCAAGGGCAAGGACGTCATACTCGAGATAGAGATACAGGGGGCGCTAAAGATAAAGGCAAAATATCCTGAGTCCGTGCTCATATTCGTGACGACCCCGTCCGCGAAGGAGCTTTTCAGACGCCTGAAGGAGCGAGGCACGGAGTCGGACGAGGTGATAAAGAAGCGGCTTGAGACGGCGGCTCTTGAGGCGGTCGGAGTCGAGGCTTATGATTATCTCATTGTGAACGGGGATCTCGATAAGACCGTGAAGCACCTTCATCACCTCATAGAGGATCAGCATATGAGAGCCTCGCAACAGCTCGAGTTCTTGGAAGAACTGCAAAAAGAGATAAGGATGATGCTCTGAAATGATATGATCAGGTATCTTAAATATAGATACGCGAAAGGACGCATATCCAGGGGCCATAGGCCCCGACAGAAAGGCGGAGATATTTATGGCAATGTTAAAGCCCACCTACAGCGATCTGATGGACGTCGCTAACAAGGATGTAAAAGAGGGGGAGGAGCCCGTAGTAAAGAGCCGTTATTCGGTAGTGCTCGCCGCAGCTAAAAGGGCGAGGCAGCTGACGGATGGGGCGCTCACCCTTATAGACGACCCTGACGGCAAGCCTCTCACCGTGGCCGTAGAGGAGATATACGAAGGTAAGGTAAAGATCGAGAAAGGCCCTGCTGAAGCATAATGGAAAACATAGGCACTAAGGGCGCGAGCTTCAACTTCGTCTCTCTGGGCTGTGACAAAAACCTCTGTGACAGCGAGCGGATGATAGGAGAGCTCATAGACCGAGGCTATACATACAGAGAGACCATGGAGGGCTCAGACCTCGTAGTCATCAATACCTGCTGCTTTATAGGAGACGCTAAAGAAGAA
>CAZQFD010000097.1:0-4809 GCA_964592535.1 uncultured Lachnospiraceae bacterium
TTTTATTTTCGCTATCGTGGGAGAAGAGTTCGGATTTCTTGGCTGCTTTATAATATTTTTAGTTTATTTGATCATTTTGATAACTATCCTGTATATCGCGGGCAGAGCGAAGGATGTCGGGGGTAAGACGATCTGTGTCGGTGTTGCCGTTTGGATAGGTTTTCAGACCTTTACCAATGTGGCGGTGGCGACAGGCCTCTTTCCGAATACGGGAGTCACACTTCCTTTCTTCAGCAGAGGGGTCTCCTCGCTGCTCGCTCTCTACATCGGTTTGGGGTCAGTGCTGAACGTGGGGATGCAAGGAAGGGCCAAATAGAAGGAGAAGGTGGATCTATATATGAATGTCGGACTTATCGCGCATGACGCGAAAAAAAAGCTCATGCAGAATTTTTGCATAGCCTATCGCGGGATCCTGTCCAAGAACGAGCTCTATGCTACCGGCACGACCGGCAGGCTCATAGAGGAGGTCACGAACCTGCGTATACATAAATATCTGGCAGGGCACTTGGGCGGGAACCATCAGATGGCCGCTCAGATCATAAACAACGAGATGGATATGGTCATCTTTCTGAGGGACCCTCAGCATCCGGATCCTCGCGAGCCGGATGTCAACAATATCGTGAAGCTCTGCGATACCTACAACATCCCTATAGCGACCAATATCGCTACAGCCGAGCTTTTGATAAGGGCTCTCGAGAACGGAGATCTGGAGTGGCGTGAAGCTTAAGTTCATCTTGGCCGTGGCCGTGTCTTTACTTTTCCTCTCGGGGTGCGGGGAAGTATCCGACAGGGCTTACGACCTTACGACTGTAAGAGGGATCGCTATAGCGGAGGGGGCCGGAGGATACAAGGCCAAAGGCTTTGCGTCCGATTTTTGTGTACCCGAAGATATAGGAGCTGATGAATATGACGCGGAAGGGGTGAACGCCGCGGCTTTTGCAGTATTCGATCTCTCGGAGGGAACGGTAGACGCTTATTCGGACATATATGAAAGGGTCTATCCCGCATCCACTACGAAGATCCTCACCTGCATGATCGCGCTAGAGAGAGGGGATCTCGATGACATAGTGACCGTATCGGAGGAGGCTGATATAGACGTCTCGGGATCTTCCATGGCGAATATCTACCCGGGAGAACGTCTTACGCTCAGGGATCTACTTTACGGACTCATGGTACCGAGCGGCAATGACGCCGCGGCAGCTATAGCCTGCTATATAAGCGGGAGCGTAGCTTCCTTCGCACAGCTCATGAATGAGAGGGCGAGAGAGCTCGGAGCCACACAGTCGCATTTTGTGAACCCTCACGGGCTTCCGGACGAGGATCATTATACCACGGTCTATGATATGTATCTCATCATGAACGCGGCCCTTGATACGCCCGGCTTTTCCGAATTTGCCTCCCAGAGCTCCTACACGGCCTCTGTGACGGGCTCGGACGGCACAGTGCGAGAAGTAACGTGGACGAACGGAAACGGCTTCTTAAAGGGCGATTTCGAGCTTCCCGACGGAGTCAGCATATTGGCGGGCAAGACCGGACACACGAATGCGGCCGGCTTTTGTCTGGTACTCGCAGAGACCTCTGATGATGGAAAAGAGCTCTTATCGGTGGTATTCGGAGCCGACACCTATGAAGCCGTTTACGGCGCGACGAATGCGCTCATACTAAAGGGGATGGCATAGGAGGAGCGATGATCTTTGTGTCGCTTCTTACCGGCAAAGCTTTCTCGATCAAAGATCGAAAATTCCTTGTAAAAGCGTCGCCGCTGTACTATAATTTAAATGAAAAGCCAATAACTTTTTGTATAAAGGAGAAGAGATCATGATAGAGTTGATAGTTGGGAGCAAGGGCAAGGGCAAGACCAAGATACTTCTTGAGAAAGCTGACGCCGCCGTCAAGAACGCTACCGGCAGTATCGTTTATGTGGATAAATCCTCGCAGCATATGTACGAGCTTTCCAACAAGATCCGTCTGATAAATGTCAGCGGTTTCCCCGTATCGGGTGAGGACGGCTTCGTAGGTTTTATAAGCGGTATCATCTCGCAGGATCATGATCTTGAGTATATGTTCCTGGACAGCTTCCTCACGGTGGCCAACCTTTATGGCTCCGATATAACGCCCGTGATAGAGAAGCTGGAGTCTCTTTCCGAAAAATATCATGTCAACTTTATCATAAGTATCTCTATGGACGAACATGACATACCGGAGTATTGTAAGAAATATGTGAGCGTTCAGCTTTGATAGGCTGAAAGCTTATGATCGATGTCCAAAGGATCTAAAAAGGACAACATCATAAATATACCACGCACCCGCGGTTCCGATGTAGGCAAGATATTATTCATAGGGATGATATTTGTCTACATTGTTTTTGCTGCGTATTCCCTTTCAAACCGCACTACCGTGGACGTTTATGAGGTAGAAGCGGGGAGTATAGAGAGGGAGCACAGCTATACCGGCCTGATCCTGCGCGAGGAGACGGTGGTGACCTCGGAAGGGGACGGATACGTCAATTATTATGTGCCGAGCGGGAAGAAGGTCGCCGTGGGCACAACGGTATACTGCATAGATGAGAGCGGGAGCCTGACCGAGTATATAGAGAGCCATAGGGACGAGCTTCAGGCCTTCAGCGATCCCGACATCTCTTCAATACATTCGAGCCTTGAGGAATATTCAAAGACTATAGGAGACATAGATTTCGGCAGTACCTATACGCTTGCCGAGAAGCTTGACGCGATGGCTACGGAATATCGGAACCTGAGCATACTCGGCAACATAGGGAACGATCTGAGGAGGTTGGGATCCTCTTTGAATGACTATCATTCTACCGCGACCGTCATGGTAAGTTATTATATAGACGGGTATGAGGAGCTCAAGCTTGCGGACGTAGAGGAGGACCTCTTTGATACTGACGATCATCAGAGGACGCTTATCGGTAGCGGAGAGCTCACGTCAAAAGGCGATCCCGTGTACCGCCTCGTCACCTCGGACGACTGGCAGATCGTATTTCAGCTTGGCGATGAGGATATAGCGAGCTTCGGAGACAACACCTCCCTACGGATCACACTCACGAGCACCGATATAACGACGACGGCCTCCTTTGAGACGATGATAGGCAGCGACGGGAACAGCTACGGTGTGTTGAGCCTCTCGGCCTATCTGACCTATTATCTGGACGATCGGTTTTTAAGCTTTGAGATAATTCAAAACGATGTCTCAGGCCTTAAGATCCCCGAAAAGTCGGTGACGACAAAGGAATTTCAGGTGATACCGAGCAGATATTACACCACGGATGACGAGACTGAAAGCTCAGGCTTTTATAAGGAGGTCGTGACCTCTGACGGTACGGATAAACAGTTTTGTATAGTAGATATATATAATAATGACGGGGAGTACTGTTATATAGAATGTACCGACTCAAGCGAGCTTCAGGTGGGAGATGTGGTCATAGCTAAGGATGACAGCTCGGATCGCTATGTGATAGCGGAGACCAGACCGCTTGAGGGTGTTTACAACATAAATAAGGGCTATACCGTATTTAAGCGGATAGAACGCCTTGAGAGCTCGAACGGCTATGTGATAATCGCTAAGAATACCTCCTATGGGCTTTCGGTCTACGATCGTATCGTGCTGGACGCCTCGACCGTAGGAGACGGGCAGGTGTTGTATAGGCAATGAGGTGATGTGAGTTTTCAGGCCTCTCGAAGCTTTACGGCCTTCCTCGCCGCGCGGCGGCGGTTCTCATCTATGGCGGCATAGTGCTTTCTGGTGGTATTCACGTCCGTGTGCCCCAGCACATCGGCCACCAGGTAGATGTCGCCGGTCTCGCGGTACAGGTTCGTGCCGTAGGTGCTGCGGAGCTTATGCGGTGTGATATGCTTAAGAGGGGTGACTATCGAAGCGTATTTTTTCACGAGATTCTCGGCGCTCCTTACCGAGAGGCGCTTATTTTGAAGGGAGAGGAAGAAGGCGTCCACCGAATCTTCGTCCTCGACCAATATATGCTTTCGTTCCTCAAGATAGTCATACATGGCCTTTAGCACCTCATCGCTGAAATAGACAGTCTCTTCCTTACCGCCTTTTCGGTGGATCTTTACGGCGGTCTCTTCAAAGTCTATATCATTTATATCTATGCCTACGCACTCGGAGATACGCATACCCGTGCCGAGAAGGAGAGAGAGCAGGGCGAGATCTCGCTTTCTCGTCTTTTTATGATAGGCCTGCTGCTTTTTCGTAAGGCCGGCTCCTGTGTCGGCTTCATCGAGAAGCTTTGAGACTTCGTTATACTCAAGGCGTATGATGTCTTTTTCGTGTATCTTCGGAAGTTTCACCTTAAGAGCCGGGTTCGTCTCGATCTTTCCGGAAGAGTAGAAGTAGTTATAGAAGGCCTTAAGAGAGGAGATCTTTCGCTTTATGCCGCTTTCTTTATTCGCGACGTCACCTTCACCGTCTTTGGATGGCCTGTATTTAAGGTATTCCATATATTCCTCGATGTCATCGGAGCTTATCCTATCGAGATCTTCGACCGCAAGGTCGTCTATAGTATATCCCGAAAAAGTGGACAGCTCATCTATGAGGAACCTAAAGAACACCGTGAGATCGTAGGCATAGGCCAATCTGGTGCGCGACTGAGTCTGAGGCTCGATACCTCGAAAGAAGGATCTGCAAAAATATGGCAGCCTCCCCAAGAGCTCCTTTAGCTTCTTATATACTTCCTTATCTGTCTTTTCGTAATATTTCTTTGCCATGACTTGATTATAGCACATTTCTTTGCTTTTGAAAACTATTCGCAAAACCCTTGTTTAACGAATAGTT
>CAZQFD010000098.1:0-4603 GCA_964592535.1 uncultured Lachnospiraceae bacterium
CCCCTCAGGGATCTGCAGCCTTGCGTGCCCGTCATCGGAGCGCACCCTGAGATCCGTAAAACCTAAAGAAAACAGATAGTCCTCCGCTCTCTCCGTGGTCTCGAGTTTCTCCTTCGTAAGCTCTTCTCCCGCGGGGATCCTCGTAGCAAGGCAGGCGTAAGCAGGCTTATCCCAAGTCAAAAGCCCCGCTTCCTTAGAGAGCTCCCTCACCTCGGCTTTACTTATCTCGCAGAGCCTTAAGGGCGAGAGTACCGAAAGCTCCTCCGTCGCTTTCATCCCTGGGCGGTCTCCCGCATCATCCGAAAGGTTCGTACCGTCAAGAAGCTTCTGAAAGCCGTCCTTCCTCGCGGCCTCTTTTATCGTCTCGAATATCCGCCTCTTGCAATGGTAGCATCTATCCGAAGGATTTGCCCTTATACACTCGTCCGAAAGGACGGACAGTTCTATGATCTCCATCTCCGCTCCAAGCTCCTCGGCAAGGCGTTCAGCGTCTCTTTTCTCAAATCCCGGCTGAAATTCCGAGCTCACATAATAAGCTTTTACCCTCTTCGCATATCTTGACGCGGTATAAAGGAGATAGGCTGAATCCGTCCCTCCTGAAAAGGCGAGCGCCACCTCCGGCTCTTCTTCAAAAAATCCCTTGAGCCTTTCTTCCTTTCCCCTAAGATCCTCTATCATCGCCTCATCTCCTTACATTCAAACATTAAAAAGCACACCACCCTCTGCTGAGGGTATGTGTGCTTTCATAAGCATACCTTTTACACTATATCTTACGCTCAGATCATTCGTTCGGGGAGCGTGGCCTTGTCAGAGCCCGATTCCCCCGGATCTCTCGATCTTATAGACGGTCTTCGGCACTTCTGCGCCGTATCATCGGCTCCCTGCCGATATTTATCTTATACTATATCCGCCTCGGAAAATCAATAAGCGTAAAAGCAAGATCTCGTTTTTTAGCTGTTCTCGCACTGATAAAGTCCGCAATGATCTTTATCATGTCTTCTCGTATACGAATCTTCCGTCTACGATCGTAGCGTCTACTTTCGTCTTTCTCAGATCGTCCGCCGGCATGGTGAAGATGTCCTCGCTCAATACTACCATATCGGCGTAGTAGCCGGGCTTTATACGGCCCTTGACATTTTCCTCGAAGCTCGCGTAAGCCGACTCATAGGTATATGCATCTACCGCGTCATAGATGCTCATGCACTCGTCAGGATAGAATCCCCCTTCGGGCAAGCCGCTCAAGTTCTTTCTCGTGACAGCACAATAAAGGTTATCGATGGGATCGAGGCCTTCTACCGGACTGTCCGTTCCAAAGCTCTCATGCACACCGAGCTTTCTCAGGGTCTCGAAGGCATAACTCGTCGAGGACAGCTCTTTTCCTACTCTGTCCTCTACTACCGTCATGTCATAGTGGAGGAATATGGGCTGTACCAGAGCGAGCACGTCGCTTTCCACAAAGCGCTCAAGCATGGGCATATCCGTTATCTGGCAATGCACTATGCCGTGGCGAAGCGGATTCTCTCCGTTCTTTATGACTTTTTCATAAGCAGAAAGCACCATGTCGATGGCCCCGTCTCCTATGGCATGAACTATCGAGGTACATCCGTGCTCCGTGGCGATCCTGACCATCTCATCAAGAACTTCCTGCGTCATCGTCGGTATACCAGAAGTAGAGGCGTCATCCTCGTAGGGCTTTCTCATGAACGCGGTGCGTGCTCCGAGGCTCCCGTCTACGAACATCTTGAGCGGGCCGATCTTATTAAAGGAAGAACCATATCCGGTCCTGAAGCCTTCCGAAAAGAACTCCTTAAATCCCTCGGGCTCTAAGAAATGCACCTGCTGATATACACGAAGCACGGGATCTTCTGACTGTATCTCTTCATAGGCCTCCCATGTCTCGCGCCACTTTCCGGGCCTCATATCCATGGTCTGGATCGACGTCACACCTTTTTCGACAGCGTGAGCCATACCCAGCCTGAGCCTTTCCTTCACATCCTCTACCGTAGGCTTCGGTATTATGCTGAGCACCTGCTGGCAGGCATTCTCACGAAGCACTCCCGTAGGTTCTCCGTTTTCATCGAGATCTATCGCGCCGCCTTCGTTGGGCACGGTATCTCCTGTGATCTGCGCCATCCTGAGCGCGGCACTGTTCGCCGTAAGTATGTGTCCGCAGGCTCTCTCAAGTATGATGGGATATTCCGTCGATATAGCGTCCAGATCCTCCTTTACGAGCACCCTGTTCTCATCCGTGAAATAGTCCTGATTCCACCCTTGACCGTGGATCACGGCACCTTCAGCGGGCTTTCGCGCCGCTATGAATTCTCTAACTCTCCTCTGCACCTCAGCTATGCTATCCGCTCCGAGGAGTTGGATATTGCTCAGTATCTCTCCCACGCTCTGCATATGCATATGTGAGTCGTTGAATCCGGGCACTACCGTGCGACCCTTCGCGTCATAGATCTGCGAGTCCCTAGGCGCGGCAGCGAGTATACCCTCATTAGAGCCGACGGCTTTGATGATGCCGTCTATCACGAGCACCGCTTCCTCAAAATGCTCCTTTTCTACATAGACCTTGGCGTTGTATATTACAAGTGACGACATCGTTTCCTCCTATGTGTATTTTGATCTCGTTTTTTATTATCTTTTCCATTAGGGTCAGAAGGCCAAGCTTCTTTCGGAAAGATTTCCGACGGATCTTGGCTCTCTGACCCATATCACATTATGCCTTCTTTTGTTTTTTGAATATCAGTTCGTAGAGCGCCAGACCTGCCACCGGTACCAAGAGGCCTACTATCGAGGTCATAGGGTCTTCGATCAAAGTATTGATAGCGAGCCCTATCATAATGAGTATCGCCAGATAGATGAGCACAGGGTAGCCCCATACCTTATACGGACGCTTCATATCCGGGAATTTCTTTCTGAATATTATTACCGAATAGAACACCAGGCTGTTGAATATCATCCCGCAGAAGGCGACAAGGCTCGTGAGCTCGCTCAGGTTCCTCGTGCATATAAGTACTATCGACACTACCGCCGAAACTATGAGCGCATTGACAGGCGTCTTATAGGTCGGATGCAGTTTAGCAAGGCTCTTAAAGAACGCGCCGTCTCTCGCCATAGCATAGTATGTACGGGGGAATACCATGACACAACCGTTCAATGAATTGAATATGGCGAGGATCATGGCCGCTGCCACGATGATACCGCCCGCTCCTCCAAAAACACGGCTCGCCGCCTCTGTGCCAAGGTAATAATTGCCTGAATCTACCATGGAGACTATCGTGTCATAGGGGACTACTCTGTATACCGCGAAATTAAAGAGCAGGTAGACCGCTGTCACTCCGATAATCGATCCGATGATAGCGAGCGGAAGGTTCTTTTTCGGTTCCTTTATCTCCTCCGCGATACCGTTTAAGTTGGTCCAGCCTTCGTATGCCCACATCGTAGCGACCACTCCGTAAGCCATCATGCCGACAACAGCGGCGATACTGACACCGGACACAGCCTTAGGCGTAAGCGAGAGATCCGGGCTCTCGGTGCCCATAAACAATCCGCATATTATGATAAGAGCTATGGGGAGCATCTTAAGTACCATGAAAACGTTCTGCACGGTGCTTCCCAGCTTTATCCCATAGACATTGACGATCGTAAGGAATATCACCATAAAGATAGCCAGAGCCTTCTGTATGAGGTCGCTTCCTGCGAACGCGCTTTCCGGTATAAGGCTCGCTATGGCTGAACAGAATGCCACCGCAAGCGCTGCGTTCGATCCCGACGAGCCCAGGATGAAGTTCGAGAACCCGCTCATGAAAGCGACTCTCTCTCCGTAAGCTTCTCTCAGATATACATAGGTGCCGCCGGCTCTCGGCATCATGGCTCCCAGTTCGGCAAAGCAGATACCGCTCATAAGCGTGACCAGTCCTCCGAGTATCCATACCAAGAGAGCGAGCCCTTGGCTCATACCGCTGCGGAGCAGTACTATGCCGCCTATATAGAATATGCCTGACCCGATCATTATGCCGGCAAGGATCGAGATGCCTCCGAAAAGACGGACTTCTCTCTTTAGCTCTGTCTGTTCAGAACTCAGCTCCGCTTCTCTGCTTTTTAAAACATCACTCTGGACCTCGTTCATTCCTGTCTCCTTTCAAAAAAGACCAAGAGGACATTGCCTCTTAAGCTATGCCGCCCATGCGGCGTATAGTTTCCTCGACAAAGACCGTTTTCTGCTGCAACACTCCGGAAGCAAAAAAACACGAAGTGTCTTTTTGAAACACTCCGTGGAATAAACTTATCCGGCACGCATATACGAGTCAGATAAAACGCTGCTTAAACCTCTGATAGCGCTTCACTAAGACGTGACAGTCCGCAGCCTCTTAGTCCTGCGGCCCGGCTTACATCAGAAGCAGATCTGATATAGCCTCGGCGTAAGTCTCCTTTCAACATAACAGCCTCTGCCGGCCTTGACGCTATGCTTACTTTTAGCTTACGCTCCTCTATCCTCCTGTCCCACATTATATGCAGGAAACAGCTTTATCAATTTATTTTAGATTTATAGCACGATTGGATACATCTGTCAATATGGTAAATTTATTTTTTTATGAAG
>CAZQFD010000099.1:0-4556 GCA_964592535.1 uncultured Lachnospiraceae bacterium
TTTAGATCCAGTTTTTCTATAGAATCTATCCCTTCGCCCTTTAAATAAAGCGCATAATCAAACTCGCCCTCATTGGTGGCCTCATATGCCGAGAAAAACTCAGCCTTTTCCATGTAAGCTTCGGCTACATATCCCGCCCTCAGGAATGAAGCTAAAGCTACCGTGAACGAAACAGCCGAAAGCGTTACGGCAGCGGGAAGCCTTCTTTTTAGAGAACTTTTATGAATGCCCCAAAACTCTCTCAAGATCGGATAAAGACCATATAAAAGCGAGAGCAAGATAAAAACGATCTTATAGATGAGGCTTGCCTCGGGAAGCCTAAGCAGCACTCCTGAAAGCGCCGAAAGGCAAAAGGATACCATAGGTCGTTTCATTTTTTTAGGATGATAGCATGTAAGATCTGAATTTAAGGATAGGGGCTTCTGATATGCCCGGATATATAATACGAGATAAAGAAGAGATCGGGGCCGAGATCTTTCGGCCCCGATAGATACTCACCTTTAGATCAATCCTTTATAAGGAGCGACTTTCCTGTCATCTCTGCGGGAGCTTGTATACCCATAAGCTCAAGGAGCGTAGGCGCGATGTCCGCAAGCACTCCGCCCTCACGGAGCTTATAGCCTTCCTTCGCGTTATACAAGATGAACGGTACAGGGCTGGTAGTGTGAGCCGTAAAGGGCTCGCCTGTGGAAGGGTCTATCATCATATCCGCGTTTCCGTGATCGGCGCAGATAAATAGCTCTGCTCCGACTTCATTTATGGCCTCACAGACCTTCCCTATACATTCGTCCACGACCTCTATAGCTTTTACCGCCGCGGGGACTACTCCGGTATGTCCTACCATATCGGGGTTCGCGAAATTCGTTATTATAAGGTCGTATTTTCCACTCCTCACAGCCTCGCAGAGCTTTTCGCATACCTCAGGTGCGCTCATCTGTGGCTTAAGATCATAGGTAGGCACATCCTTAGGCGAAGGCACCAGTATCCTGTCCTCTCCTTCGTTTGGAGTCTCGATCCCACCGTTGAAGAAGAAAGTGACATGGGCATACTTTTCAGTCTCCGCGATACGACATTGCGTCATGCCGAGCTTAGATATATATTCACCTAATGTATTCTTTATATCTTCCTTTTTAAATACGATATGCTTATTGGGTATAGTATCATCATAGTCTACGAAACAAGCAAAATAAACATCTTTTCTTTTGCCTCTTTCAAACCCGGCAAAGTCATCGTCACAGAAAGCTCTGGTCATCTGACGTGCTCTGTCAGGTCTAAAGTTAAAGAATACCACCGTATCATGTTCTTTTACAGTAGCCTTGGGCGCTCCGCCCTTAGTCACGACTGTGGGGACTACGAACTCATCATATATCTTTTTCTCATAGCTTTTGCTCATGGCTTCCAAAGCCGAGAGAGCCGTCTCCCCTTCGCCCTTCGTGAGAGCATTATACGCAAGCAGCGTGCGGTCCCAGTTCTTATCCCTGTCCATGGCATAGTAACGGCCGCTCACAGTAGCTATCTCACCTACACCGAGCTCCTTCATCTTATCTTCCAGCTCTTTTATATAAGCCGCACCCGAGTCGGGAGGCGTATCTCTGCCATCCATGAAGCAATGTACATAGACCTTTTTGAGTCCTACTCTCCTGCACAGCTCCAAAAGCCCGTAGATATGTGTATTATGGCTGTGGACACCGCCGTCTGAGACGAGCCCCATCATATGAAAAGCTGAGTCGTATCGCTTACAATTTTCTACAGCCTCAAGGAGCACTTCGTTTTCAAAAAAATCCCCATCCTCTATGGACTTCGTTATCTTTGTGAGCTCCTGATAGATGATCCTGCCCGCGCCCATGTTGAGATGTCCGACTTCAGAATTTCCCATCTGTCCGTCAGGCAGACCTACCGCGAGGCCCGAAGCATAGCCCTTCACGAACGGACATTCCTTCATGAGCTTATCCAGAACGGGCTTTTTGGCCATAGCGATGGCATTTCCTTCTTTCTCATCTCTCAAACCGAAGCCGTCCATGATAACCAATGTTACCGGTCTTTTTCCCACTTTATCACCTCCGTGCGGAATGCACAAAACATATAAAATCTATTAAATAACATCCCCATGGTGTATAATAGCATTTAAACTTATGGGGTATAGTTACAACAGCCTAATTTTAGCATAGCTGCTAAAAAAAGAAAACACGAGATCTAAAGGATGAACGTGAGCTCGATGAATGTGCTCTCGGCTCTTTGGATCTTGTACAGAAAGGTGAGATGAATGGCGGAATTTGACCTGGTAAGCGGATTCAGCCCAATGGGCGATCAGCCTCAGGCTATAGCTCAATTAGTCGAAGGCTTCAAAAACGGCAATCAATTTGAGACTCTCCTCGGGGCTACGGGTTCCGGCAAGACTTTTACTATGGCCAATGTCATAAAAGCGCTGGGAAAGCCCACCCTCATCATAGCTCATAATAAGACCCTAGCCGCACAGCTCTACTCTGAGATGAAAGAATTTTTCCCGAATAACGCCGTAGAGTATTTCGTCTCTTACTATGACTATTATCAGCCTGAGGCTTATGTCCCGTCTACAGATACCTATATAGAAAAGGATTCCGATGTAAATGACGAGATAGACAAGCTACGGCACTCCGCGACGGCTGCCCTCTCCGAACGCGATGATGTCATAATCGTAGCCTCGGTCTCCTGTATATACGGCTTGGGCTCGCCCATCGACTATAAGAAGATGACGGTCTCTTTAAGACAGGGGCAAAACTATGATCTGAGCGAGATACTTAGACGGCTCACCGATATGCAGTATTCCCGCAATGCGATGGATCTAAAGCGAGGCTCCTTTAGGGCACATGGAGATGTACTGGAGATATATCCGGCGTATTCGGGTGGAGAAGCTTACAGGATAGAATTTTTCGGAGACGAGATAGACCGTATCTCATCGATAGACTCCGTGACCGGTCACGTCCGTTCATATCTGAACCACTGTATCGTTTTCCCCGCCTCGCACTATGTCGTTCCCAAAGATAAACTGGAACGGGCCTGCCAAGCCATCTTAGATGAGATGGAAGAGAGAGTTCGCTATTTCAGATCCGAGGATAAGCTCATAGAGGCCCAGAGGATAGAGGAGCGGACGAATTTCGATGTGGAGATGTTACGAGAGACGGGCTTCTGCTCCGGTATAGAGAACTACTCAAGACATCTTTCGGGGACCGCTGCGGGAGAGCCGCCTTATACGCTCATAGACTATTTTCCTAAAGATCTCCTTATGATAGTGGATGAGTCGCACATCACTCTCCCTCAGATAAGGGGAATGTATTCCGGTGACCACAGCCGCAAAGCTACGCTGGTAGAATATGGCTTCAGACTGCCTTCCGCGCTCGATAACAGGCCTCTGAACTTTGAAGAATTTGAATCAAAGATCGATCAAATGCTCTTCGTCTCAGCTACGCCCAATGTATATGAGGCGGAGCATGAGCTCTTACGTGCGGAGCAGATAATACGTCCCACCGGCCTTCTGGATCCCAAGGTGGAGGTGCGACCCGTAGAGGGACAGATAGATGACCTTATATCCGAGATAAATAAAGAGACCAAAAAAGGCGATAAGGTGCTCGTTACCACGCTCACTAAGCGTATGGCCGAGGAACTCACAAAATATATGCAGGACATCGGGATAAGAGTCAGATACCTGCACAGCGATATAGACACACTGGAACGGAGCGAGATCATCCGAGACCTGAGATTGGATAAATTCGATGTGCTCGTAGGTATAAACCTCCTGAGGGAAGGGCTCGACATCCCGGAGGTCTCCTTCATCGCGATACTTGACGCCGATAAGGAAGGTTTCCTCAGAAGCGAGACTTCGCTCATCCAGACCATAGGGCGCGCCGCGAGGAATGTAGACGGCCATGTCATCATGTATGCCGATACGATCACGGGATCTATGCGAAGGGCCATGGATGAGACCGAACGCCGTCGAAATATCCAGAACACCTACAATATAGAACACGGTATCACACCCACGACCATCAATAAGGCTGTAAGAGAATTGATAGTTATCTCAAAGACCGCCGAGGATGACAGCGGCAAGTACTCCAAGGATCCCGAATCAATGACTCTTAAGGAACTCAACGCCCTTGAAAAGGAGCTCAATAAAAAAATGCGTATCTGTGCGGCTGAACTGAACTTCGAGGAAGCCGCTGTCATAAGAGACCGCCTCATGGCCGTAAGGAAGCTTATCTATGATAGCTCCCGTTCTTGACTCCGAAGCCCGAGCATATGTTCCTATATAGATCTGCGGCTCTTTAAAGCCTGTGAGAAGATCATAGCGATAAAAGTGCTCTCAGTCAATCGTAGATATGACCGAAAAATTTCGTCGATATGACCATAGAAAAAGTGAAACTATAGGACTTCCGCCATGGGATCGCAAAGAAAACAAAAACAGACTGCCATAGGGCAGTCTGCATTAAAGTCTTATTTGAAATACCTTAAAGACCACATACCGAATGAAAGACGAGAAAGAGCGGACAAGCCCTCGACCTATTAGTGACAGTCAGCTGAGA
>CAZQFD010000100.1:0-4510 GCA_964592535.1 uncultured Lachnospiraceae bacterium
TATCGGCGATATTCAGATGGTACCTGTAGCGATAGGTATTGAAAAGGTAAGGCAGCTCCGAGAGCTCGAATTGATCCAGAACATATTCGAGCTTTGACGAAAGCGTGTCAAGTCTCTCATAGACATAGAGCTTATCGAGGGTGCTCCACAGCGGATATAAAAGATCGTAGCTAACGCCCAGCACCAGATATTCAGGCTCGAATTCTTCCACGAGCCGCTTCGCGAGATGGTAGGAGCCTGAGATAGGCTGGGTGCTCGTCGCGGCGTTTATGACGGTCCCGCCGAAATGCTCCTCGAATACCTCCGGTATGAATGTGAAATACACTCTGGAATTGCCGATGAAGATCATGCTCACGTCTTCGTCATTATCTCTTATCTCCTTCAGATCGTACGCGAAATAGTCGGCATAAGTCACTGGCGTAAGGAGCATGCTCAGCACGACCTCAGTAAGTATCAGCATGATGGCGAGCGTAAGGAGCACTATGAGCTTTTTCGCTTTGAATCCGTCTTTCATAAGAGCTTCGTACAAATTCCTTTAAAATTGCGCGTAGAGGAAGTTTCCTACAAGCGTCGAATCTCCACCTGCCAGCAGCACCAGTGAAAAGAACATCGCGACGTACAGTATGTTCCTCACAAGGAATGGCGTCTTTTTCTTAGCCGCCTCCCAACATCCGGCCTCACAAAGAAGATCTACCACGATCACTGCGATGGTCCCTATGAGCGCCGCGCATATCTCGACCGCGCTGAGAGCCGAGAACATCATGCCAAGGCTCTCCGTAAGCTTTAGGCTGCTCCTTTGGAAAAGATCCCTTATCATGAGGCAAGCTAGGTATAGAGAATCGGCCCTTGAAAATATCCTGATGATACAGACCAATACGAAGGTCCTGAGTATCGAAAATATCCCCCAAGCCCTGCCGTCTCTTATGTGAAAGACTGCCTTTAACTTTTTATATGTGTCCGTGAGCGCGAGCCCGAGCATGATGACGGCCATATTGAGCCAGCCCCAGACCAGATAGCCCCAAGAGGTCCCATGCCAGAGCCCTGTAGCTGTCCAAACGGCGACCAGAGCCACGTACCCCGGGATCAGCTTCGCCGCCTTCGCCCCCAAACGGCCCTTCAGTTCTCGGCTCTTTCTTTGAACGGCCTTGCTCATGGAGATGGGGTAAAAGAGGTAGTCTTTGAACCATGCTCCGAGCGTGATATGCCATCTACGCCAGAACTCATCTATGGACTTCGAAAAATAGGGACGTCGGAAATTCTCCGAAAGCTCTATACCCAAGATATGCGACAGCCCGCCCGCTATATCCATATATCCTGTGAAGTCCGTATATATCTGGACGCTGTAGAGGATCGTTCCGATAAAGACAGCGATCCCCTTATAGCCGTTTTCCTGACCAAAGACCTCCGCCACCGCTACAGCAAGCTTATCAGCTATTATAAGCTTTTTAAAAAGCCCCCAAAGTATACGGCTTGCGCCCTCGCAAAGGCGTTGGTACGAAAATCCGTGCTTTTCAAAAAGCGTCTTCCCGAGTTTGTCAAATCGACTGAAAGGCCCCTGAACTATGTGAGGAAAATAACATAAAAAGAGCAAGAGCTTCAGTATATTCCGCTCCGCTTTATATTTCCCCCTATATATGTCTATCAGATATGATGCCGCCATAAAGATATAGTACGACATCCCGAGCGGCACGATAAAGGAAGCTATGGGAAAGCTCTCGCTTATGATATTCATAAGGCTCAAAAGCCTGTTTACATTGGAAACAAAAAATCCGGCACATTTTAAGACTATCCATATGCCAAGATCGATAAAAAGCGCTGTAGCGCAAACGATCCTTTTGTCTCTTTGCGCATTCTCCCTTATTTGTTTTTTTGAGGAGGCGTCAGCCGCTGTCTTCGCTTTCGCCGCCGTCTCTATGCTCTCCACAGATATAGCAGCGAAATAGACCGTTATCGTCGTCAATATCAGAAAAGGAACGAAACGGACACCGTTGGATATGTAGAACAGCAGGCTGCCAATCAGTAGTATATACGGCTGAGCCGCTTTTGGGGCAACAAAATAGATGAGGATCAGCGCCACCGCAAAAAATAAAAATTGTGCGGAGATGAAGCTCACTCGCTTTGAAGCCTTGATACGAGCGCGTAAAGCGCCTCGATGGAATTGAAGTTCTCGGGAGTCAGGTCCTCTGCGCCTATCTCTATATCCAGTTCATCATTTAGCTCGCTCACTATAGAGATGACATCAAAAGAGTCCAGTATCCCATCGTCTATAAGAGCCTTTTCCTTGTCAAAATCCACATCGGGTCTGGTATCTGAGAGTATCTCCTTAAGCCTATCCATATAGTCCTCCTGGCATCTCTTAGTTCGTATATATATCCGAGTCAGTCTATCAGCCCTTCCAGCTTTTTATACAATATCTTTCCGGAATCGCTCCTCGGGATCTCCTCCATATATACTACTTTGAAGGCGGACGGATTGATACCGGTCTTTTTTGATATATAGCCCCTAAGCTCCTTCTCACATCCATCCTTATCGGTAAATATCGTAAGCTCATCATCCCTGCCGGCGCAGGCTATCCCCATATCCGAAAAGGCTTCTCCGAGCAGCGCCTCGACCTCATCGAGGCTCACTCTGCTCCCGAAGATCTTCAGGAAGCGTTTTTTTCTGCCTACGATATAATAACAACCATCCTCATCGAAACGCGCCATATCCCCGGTAGCAAGCACTCCGTGATTCTCGTCCTCTTTCGCGAGATCTTCTCCGCATACCGCGTAGCCCAAGGTCACTCCCGGACCTTCATATATGAGTTCTCCCGCGACACCCGCCTCCCGGATCTCCTTGCCGACCTCATCTATGAGCCTCAGCTTTCCGCCGGGTATGGCAATGCCTACACTTCCGTATTTTTGCTTCGCGAGCTCCGCAGGAAGGTAGGTCATCCTTGCCGTAGCCTCCGTAGCCCCGTACATGGCGATGAAGCGTATACCCTTTGCCTCAGCATATTTGGCATACTTTTTGTGAAGCTCGGGCCTAAGCTTCCCTCCCGACTGTGTCATATATCTAAGCGATGGAAGTTCTCGCTTCCAAAAGCCCAGTTTATCCAATATCTCATACGTAAAGGGGACTCCGCCGAATGAAGTCGCTCGTTCTTTCTCAAAGAACTCCCAAAACTCCTTCCACTGTACGCCTTTTTCCGTGAGCAGTATCGTAGCTCCGCATATCAGATGGCTGTTTAAGATAGAGAGTCCGTAGGTATAGTTCATGGGGAGCGTAGTTATCGCGCGTTCATCCGAGGAAAGCTCCAGATAATCTTTTATGGCCTCCGCATTGCTTATGACATTTTTGTAGGTCTGACGGACCAGCTTGGAACTCCCCGTGGATCCGGAGGTCGTGAGCAGGAGGCATAGCTCCTCGTGAAGCTCATACTCATGATCGTAGGGCGTATCATAGAGCGTGTATCCCTGTATGGAAAGATCCTCATTAAGCTCGTGTCCCGAAAGATCCATATCCGACGGCGCCCAGATGTGATCCGGCTTATAGGTATCTACGAGGTTCCAAAGGAGAGCAAGATCCAAGTCTTTTGAAAGGAGCAATGGAACGATCCCATGGTCCAAAAACGCAGTATACCCGACTATAGCCCCTATGGTATTAGAGCATATCGAAAAGACAAGGCTCCTTCCTTTTATCTTGGCGATGATCTCTTTTCCGAGCTCCCATAACTCATCGTAGCTGATCTCATTCCCGAGGTCGTCTATGAGTGCCGTAGACCCTTTATACCTCTCCGTCGCGAATACTGTCGTCAAAATACTTTTCCGCCTCCGTCATCTCGGCTCTTCGAACAACAAAATTTCCAAGTCTTATCAAACTTGGAAATCTTTTTCAAGTATCGTGTTCGATTATAGTATAAAAACGCGGCTTATGGCAATAATACATCCAAAAAAACACAAATCGTTCACAAAAATACCATGTGAACACCCTAAAAAGTCGTTTAGTCATAGCTCTAGCGGGATCCTCTCAAGCCCCCTTCGACAAGGGTGAAACGAAGTGCAAAACTATCAGGCCTTTGCTTCCGCTGTCTCCTCAGTACCTTCGGCCTTCTGCCCTTCCAGTTTTGATGTGCAGTGCGGGCACCTCGTAGCCTTTATAGCTATCTCCGAGAAGCAATAGGGACAGATCTTCGTGGTGGGCGCCTTGGCTGCCGCGGCTCCTTCGGCGGCGAGCTTCTTCTTTCCGATCTTAAAGGCTTTGTTGAAGGCCTTAAGTATGCAGAAAAGGATAAAGGCCATGATGATGAAGTTCGCGAAGGAGCCTATCAAACTGCTCGCAAAGCCCGCCACTTCCTGAAGCCCGTAATGCTGCGCACCTGTCAGGAAATAGAGTATCGGATTTATAAGATTATCCGTCACCGATGTGACTATGTTTGAGAACGCGCTTCCTATGATGACGCCGACAGACATGTCTATCACGTTGCCGCGAAGCGCGAACGACTTGAACGCTTCGATAAACTTTTTCATGC
>CAZQFD010000101.1:0-4506 GCA_964592535.1 uncultured Lachnospiraceae bacterium
CGCTTTCCGTCTTTTCCGCCTGCTCCTTCTTTACCTTTTCGTTATAGCCCTCCAGATTCTTGGTCCCGGTGTCCGCGAACTTCTTATAGCGATCGTTCATCTCCGCCACGGCCCAATTGAGCGTGGAGACAGCTTTTTTAGGCTCCGTCACCACAGGTATCAAAAGATGGGGGATCCCATTATAAGGGGAAAGCTCCACCACCTTGGGGTCTATCATTATCATCCTGACCTCATCGGGCGTTGCTTTATACATTAGCGACACGATGAGGGAGTTGATACCTACGGACTTTCCGGATCCAGTGGTGCCCGCAATAAGGAGATGGGGCATCTTCGCTATGTCGCCTATCATCACGCGCCCTTGGATGTCCCGTCCTATAGCGAAGCTGAGCTTAGACTTGGCCTCGCGAAACTCCCGAGAGTTTACGATCTCTCTCAGGTAGACGGTAGAACTCTGTTTATTAGCGACCTCTATACCGATTGCGGCCTTTCCGGGTATCGGCGCCTCTATACGAAGCTCCGTAGCCGCTAGGCTCAGCTTTATATCGTCCACTCTCGAGGTTATCTTAGATACCGAGACTCCCGTATCGGGCACGAGCTCATACCGAGTGACTGACGGCCCTCTCGTGACATTCGTGATGGTCACGCCTACGCCGAAGGTCTTTAACATCTCGGCGAGCTTTCGCGCATTCTCTCTCAGCTCGTCCTTATCGGCCGAAGCGGCTTTCTGTCCTATATTTAAGAGCTTGATCGAAGGAAAACGATAGGGTCTCTTGGGTACAGGCCTCAGCTTTATCTCGGCCGTATCAGACGAGCCCTCCGCTTTTTTCGCGGTGCTCCGATCGGTATTACGAGCATCATTTCCAAAACTCCCTTCGGTCATTGCCGACGGCATGGATCCACCCTTTTCCATATCGGAAAAAGCCGATCCCGCGGCCGCTCTCCCCTCTATCGCTATCTTCTCATCGGAAGGCGAGACTTTGTCACTGCTTTCGTTCGCCTCCTTTTGCTTTCCGAACTTTTCCTTCATGACCTGCTCCCGCTCATATCTCGAGTCGGGTGCAAGTTCCTTTCCCGAGGCGCTCGTGATCCTCTCCTCATCGGAGACGGCCGCGGTACGGGAGTTTTCGAAGGTCTGCTCTAGAGGCGCAGGGGTCACCGCAGCCTCATATCTTACGGCGCGGCCTTCCTCGGCTCTTCGAAGTTCCGACTCCGCAACATCATACTGAACATCATTTTCTCCGTATACCGTCTCTTCCTCATCATAAACTTCAGTCCCGTCATATTCATTTATAGGGAAGCTCGCACTCTTAAAGGCGTCAACGGACTCATGCTCTAAGGCATTTTCATAGGGGGCATCAGACGGCTCTTCCGCGCCTTCTCTTACGGCATACCCATATCTTCTCGCAGTCTCGAGCCCGATACCGCGCGCCCCCGAAAGCGTCTCGCCGAGCCTCTCATGATAATGCCCGTCGGCTATGTGATCGTAGGACTTATAGCGTTCCTCTACATCCTCGTCAAACGGTACGGTGTCTTGATCATAGTCATAAAGCTCGCCTATGGGTCCCGTAAAGTCATCCTTTCCCTCCTCCGAGGACACATGTCCCGAGCTTTCATAAAGGCTCCTGTCCGATCCGAAGCCATCTATTATATCTCTCCCATACCTTGCGTAGATACCGGCCTTATCAGCCATATCCGAGCTGTCGAGATCTCGAAGGTCCGTGAGATCAAGCTCTTTTTTCCTTAGCTCCTCTTCCTCTTTCTTGGCCTCTCTCCTTACGCGCCTTTCTTCTCTCCCGGCCTCATATCTCTCTTTCCCCGCTCTAGCCATATCCATGGTCTTTTCGGCGGACTGCTTAGCGGCCCCCACGAAGCTCTTTTCCGTGATGACCACCATACAGATAACGAATATCACTATGAGTATAAGATAGGCTCCTATCGTGCCGAAGAGCGAGCGGAGCGCGTCCGCTACAGCACCGCCTGCGGCTCCGCCTCCTAAGGCTCCTAAAGCCGAGCTCTCATACCTTTCAAAAAAGCTTCTGCCCCTCTCATCTCCGAACAGCAGCTCAAATAAGCCCGACAGCATGAATATGCTTAAGATAGAGCATAAAAGCTTCAACGTGGCCATATAATGGCCACGATCCTTCACATAGAGCACTACCGCCGCTATAAGAAGGATGGGCATGATGAAGGCGACCGTGCCGAAAAGCCCCTTCTCGACTCCGGATATGATGTCGCCGATAAAGCCAAAGAGCCCTAAATTACTTAGAAACAAAAGTATGCCTAAAAAGCCCGCGAGTATGATCGCGATCTCGCTCCTAAGCTTTTGTTTTTTCTTGGCTATAGTACGCTTATCCGTCTTCCTCCTTTTCGCGGTGCCGCTCTTGGTCGCGGATGAAGCACTCTTTTTAGAAGTATTAGCGGTCTTATTTTTTGTTTTTGACTCTGTTACAGCCAAGTCCTCTCCCCATGCTTTTCAGTATTTTTTACATTATCTCATAAAACAGAACTTTAGGCAAATCGTCTGCCTAAAGCTCCGTCTTTTCGTTTATCGATGTCGAGATCTTCCACGGTGACTTATGATAGGCCCGGTGCTCTACATCAATCCCCTATGACATTTCGTATGGCTACCGGCGTCCTGTAGTTCCACCTATAGATGGTGATACCGCTCCTTGAGGAGGCCGCGTTCACCACCTGTCCGTTACCTATGTACATGGCCACATGGTTCACTGTGCCCGAGCTGTTCGCGTAGAACACGAGATCCCCGGGGCGCATATCCGACGAGGATACAGACACGCCCGAGCGCGCCTGCTCTCGGCTCGTCCTGGGCACACTGATACCAAAGTGCTTGAGCACCGACTGCACGAAGCCCGAACAATCGGCCCCGTTTGTGAGAGACGTACCGCCCCACACATAGGGGTTGCCCACGAATTGAACGGCATAATTCACGATCTGGTTCCTGAACGCCATGGCTGCGTTCGCGGCTTCCACCGCAGGATAATACTCTATCGCGGTAGGCAGGCCGTAGGTGACTTCCACATTGTTATCTCTGGTCGAGATGAACGCCCTGTCCGCGTCCCCGCCGTCATCCGAGCTGTCGAGCTCTATCTCTACCCAGCCGTCCAGCTGATCTATGACATGATAAGACTGGTTTCTCGTGACCTGAGTCCAAACAGTGGCGTCGAGCGAAGGCTCCGAACGAACGTTCAATGTATCTGTCGTGATATAGGCTGTTAATTGCGCCGCCTCAAGGGCAAGTTGTCTTGCCGCCTCTCCCGTCACGCAGTACTCCGCGCTCACATAGCCCGTCACGTCTCCTGAGCGTATGCGGTACCAAGTCCTGCCGTCATTCTCCACGGTCTCCAAAAGCTCCGCTCCCGCGTGAGAGGGGAACTGTCCGCAGATATTATCTATCCCCAGATCCTCGGGAGTCTCCCTTATATTTACATAATCCGTGGTGTTTGAGACTACGAGGACGTCGTATTGAGTGAGTGCCAGCTCCCTCAAGTCGAGCCGCCTTGCCTCATTGAGGCAGTAGCGCACGACCGCGTTTCCGTCCCCTATATTTATATAGGCTTCTTCATAGTCATCTCTGAAATCGGCCTTTATCCTAGCCCAATCATCTTCTATGGCGAGGACTTCGTAGCGTTCGAAGTACCTGGCCTTGCCGATGATATTTTCAGGATCGATATTAGGCTCGGATCTTATGTTCAACACTTCCGTAGTGATGATAGCCCTATCCGCGAACCCCTCCGTCGCAAGCTCTAGAGCCTCGTCTCCCATCACGATATATTGTTTTGACACATAGCCCGAGATCCCGCCGGAACTTATATAATACCAATCGCCTTCCTCAGAGATCACATCGCAGGCCGCTCCTCCCTGAAGCTGTCCTATGATGTTCGTCATATCGAGCGTATTGGGTCCGCTCCTTACATTGATATAGCCCGTGACATCCGCTATGCCCAATGTGTCATAGGTACCAAGCTCGTTATCTATGGTATTTTGAAGTTCTTTCTCCCTAAGCTCCTCCTCAGACTCGGTAGAGGGAGCCTCGGTCTCTAAAGGCGTGGAGGCTGACGCCAAGGAGCTTTTCCCTCCGCCTTTTGCCGAGATACCTCTCGCTATGAGGACTATGACCATGATGAGTAGTACCGCGCCTCCGAGGATAAGCGAGAGCCTGCGTTTGTCTAAGGCAAGCGAAAAGCGGTCGCTTCCGGTGTTTTCCACCTCTGGGGCCATAGGCTCCGTAAGCTCTATATCTGAAAAAATATCATCTTCGGCGCTCTCTCCAAAATCTTCCGAAAGCTCTTCGTCCTCGGGATCCGGATCATTATAAGGCCCCGGATCATCCGTGTCCGATCCATCCTCTATATCCGATGTATCTGATGGGGCCGATGTATCCGATATATCAGGCCCAGCCTCCTTATCCTCCGCGAAAAGCTCCTCCTGGAGCTTCTCAAGCTCGGGATCCAGGAAGCTCATACGTCTTATCTCCCAGCCTTCAAACTC
>CAZQFD010000102.1:0-4380 GCA_964592535.1 uncultured Lachnospiraceae bacterium
GTTTTTGAGCAGCGCACCCCAAAGACGCCTCAGCCTACATGAAATATCCCGCTACTTCCGTAATAAAATACCTTTACGGGCTTTCCGTCCTGCTCCGGGAAGGAGGTCGGCTCGCCTTCCAGCTCTCCGCTTCGCATTTTTTCTACGCATGCTATAAGATCATTTATGCAGCCTCCCGAGATGGGGCAGGTATTGTGGCAGGGATATATATCACTGAACGCTCCGCTCTCATATAGCCCGTTCAGCATTTTAAGAGTGGCGAGGTAGTCATCGGTGTCTCTGTTTTCTCCGAACATATATACCGGACCGTAGGACACCGTGTCTCCTGAGAATAATATGCCCGCGGCTTCATCAAGCAGGCTCAGGGAACCGTCGGTATGCCCGGGGCAATGAATCACCTTAAGCGTCCTCCCTCCCAGGTCGAACGTATCCTTGTCCTTAAGAGGCCTTAATATAAGGCTCTCGGCCGCGCCTGTGTTTTTCAACAGCTCTACCTCATCCTCATGCAACCAAATCTCTTTGAACGCGTCGATGTTGGTCGTGTGGTCGTGGTCGCTGTGGCTTAAGCAGAGCTTCACGGGCAGGTCTGTTATCTCTCTTATAGCGCCCATCATATCGGCTTTTTCTACTCCCGCGTCCAGAAGCAGCGCCTTATCGCTCCCGAGGATCAGAAAGCTCCGTACCATCCCGAAGTCGAATGCGTATAAGCTGTCATCGTATTTAACTGTCGTCATCATCGTCCCTCCTTATCTTATCAAGAAGCCCAGGGAGTTCACTTATATCATTTATAAGGAGCTCAGGCTCATCCACATCTCCGAAACCGTAAGCGGCGAATATGAACGGTACCCCTGCCGCCTCACAAGCCGCACGATCGCCCACGGTATCTCCCACATAGACAGCGTCCTCAATGTCATCCGCCTCCATGAGCCTTCTTATCGTCTCATCCTTAGCAGCTTTGGTATCGCCAAAGCAGAGATGATCCGATATATATCCCTCTATGCCGCAGGCTCTCATGCAAGCCTCTATATAATTTTTCTGACAATTGCTCACTATATAGAGCTTATAGCCTCTTTCGCAAAGCTCAGCCATGGTCTCTGCCACGCCGCAAAAGCCTTCTATCTTTTCTTTCCAGATGTCCTCATCCTCGTACTTAAAGCAGATGGCCGAAAGGCGTTCTATCTCTTCGTCGCTCTGATCCGGGAGAAGGATCCTGCCGATCTCATCCATCGGCTTTCCGAAGGCGTTTGCCTTTAGGTATTCAGCGGTGAAGCTTAGGTCTAGGTCCGAATTTTCTTTTACGGCGCGAGTCCACGACTTCGCCACCACCTCCGACGAGTCCCAGAGCGTTCCGTCCACATCGAATATGATCGCGTCTATACTGCGGAGCCTTTTCGTCGTCTCAGGCCTCAGGCTCCAGGTATCATTAATGTCCATCTTCGGTCTCCGCCCTCATCATCTGTCGTCGCGTTCTTTTATGAACTCTTCTACCTCGGAAAGGAAAGGTACGCCCGGAGCTGCGCCTGTCCTTGAGACGGCTATCGCACTTGCGGCGGAGGCGTATCTCAACATCTTCTCAGGCTCCCATCCCTTTGTAAGGCCCGCGATGAAGAATCCGGTAAATGTATCTCCCGCCGCGGTGGTGTCTACGGCGTCTACCTTATATATGCCCTGTCTCACTATCTTATCCTTATATATATACATAGAGCCTCTGTCGCCCAATGTCAGCACGAAGGACGCGTCGGGGAAAGCTTTCTTAAGTCCCTCTGCTACTCCGTCCGCGTTATCCGCAGAGACTCCCGTAAGAGCCTCGCCTTCAACCTCGTTTAATATAAAGCAATCTACTTTATCGAGCGGCGCAAAGTTGAGAGACTCCGTGATGGGCGAAGGATTCAGCATGACCGTAAGTCCCTTTTCGCTGCCCTTCTCTATGGCGTAGCTAAGGTTCGAGATCTCGTTTTGCAAAAGGAGTATATCGCCCTTTTCAAAGCCCTCTACGGCCTTATCTATATCCTCCTTTGTCACGTCGTCATTGGCGCCGCCGTAGATGATGATGTTATTCTGTCCGTTGCCTTCTACCTGTATGATAGCGTGTCCTGTGGGCTCCTCGCTCGTCTTTATGAGCTTAATATCAACTCCCGCGGATCTAAGCACATCCACCAGCATATCACCGTCTTTCCCAATGCTTCCTGCATGGTAAGCCTCTGCTCCCGCCTTAGCGAGCGCGACCGACTGATTAAGGCCCTTGCCGCCGCTGTTTTCTTGATAATTGAGCGCCTTTATAGTCTCCTTTGCCTGCACGAAATGCTCTACGCTGTATACCTTATCTATATTCAGCGAACCTATGTTGAGGACTTTCATATATCTCCTTCTCCTTTATCCATATAACTCTTCTAAGGCTGCCGCTGCCCCGTCAGGCCTCCGGCACCTTCTTTAGTTTACAATACTAATAAAAAAGCTCTCAGTCAATGATTTTTGGTGAAGATCGCTATAAATAAAGATTTTTAAAAAATATCCGTAAAACTATTGACATCGGAAAATAAAGTGATAAACTAATAACAGTAACAATTATTATTTTAATTCATCCTCAGAAGGAGGAGAGCGGCATTTGAGAAAGCTGAACTATTCAAGGCAGAGAGAAGCTATAAAGGACTTTCTTTATACCGGCTCTCATCCGACAGCCGATGAGGTATATCTGAAGGTCAAAGAGCAGTTCCCGAACGTGAGCCTAGGAACGGTATACCGTAACCTCAATCTGCTGGCAGAGCGTGGCGAGATAAAGAAACTTACCTTTGCGGGCAGTCCAGATCGTTTCGACCGCAACCTAAGTAAGCATTATCATATGCTGTGCCGCTGCTGCGGAAAGGTAAGCGATCTCTTCCTGCCGCAGTTCGACATCGACCTGGACAGTCTTAACGAAGGGAATGACACGGGGCTGATCGAAGGATACTCGATCTCCTGTGTGGGAGTGTGCAAGGAGTGTATCGAGAAGGGCGAAGCCCGCACCGTATGATAAGGCAGTAATGCATTTTTGCAATTCGCATCAATATATCACAATATTAAAGGAGAGAAACGTATGAAAACTTGGGTATGTACAGTATGTGGTTATGTAGCTAAGGGAGAGGAACCTCCTGCTGAGTGTCCCGTATGCCATGTTCCCGCTGAGAAGTTCAAGCTTCAGGAGGAGGACGAAGGCTGGGCAGCGGAGCACGTCATAGGCGTTGCTAAGGGCGCTCCCGAGGACATCATCGAGGGCCTCCGTTCTAATTTCGACGGAGAATGCTCCGAGGTAGGCATGTATCTTGCTATGTCAAGGGTGGCATACAGAGAAGGCTATCCCGAGATCGGCGAATATTGGAGAAGGGCTGCTTTTGAGGAGGCTGAACACGCCGCTAAGTTTGCGGAGCTGCTGGGCGAGGTGGTGACAGATTCCACGAAGAAGAACCTAGAGATGAGAGTGGCTGCCGAGAAGGGCGCTACGCAGGGCAAAGCAGACCTTGCTAAGAGAGCCAAGGAACTCAACCTTGATGCTATCCACGACACCGTTCACGAGATGGCAAGAGACGAGGCTCGCCACGGCAAGGCATTCGAGGGGCTCTTAAAGAGGTATTTCAATTAAACCTTAAAAAACTACACATCAAAACACATATCAATATATCGATATAAGGAGTTTATCATGGCTAATAAGTACGCAGGCACCAAGACCGAGCAAAACCTCATACAGGCGTTCGCCGGTGAATCCGAAGCACGGAATAAGTATACTTTCTTCGCTTCTAAGGCTAAGAAGGCAGGCTACGAGCAGATGGCCGCTCTTTATCTGGAGACGGCTGCGAACGAAAAGGAACACGCAGAGCTTTGGTACAAAGAGCTGCACGACATCTCAGACCCCGCCGAGAACCTCAAGGAGGCTGCGGCCGGCGAGAACTACGAATGGACCGACATGTACGCTCGCATGGCGAGAGAGGCCGATGAGGAAGGCTTCCACGATCTCGCCGCAAAGTTCAGGATGGTGGCTGAAGTAGAGGCTCATCACGAGAAAAGATACCTCGAGCTCTTAAAGAAGTATACCGATGGGACGACCTTTAATTCGGATGTACCCATCCTCTGGAAGTGCCGCAACTGCGGTTATGTATACGAGGGCAGCGAGGCTCCCGAGAAATGTCCTTGCTGTGCCCACCCCAAGGCCTATTTTGAGAGACTTTGCGAGAATTATTGATAAAATGCTCCCTTCTAAGTGACAAGTTTTTATTTTTTCACCTGTCTAGCTAGAAGGGAGCATATCAATGATCAGAAGATCATAGATGCGGCAGCGTCTTTTTACCTTTTTTCAGGAAGGGGGACAGATGTCCGACGGCGGTATAACCCTGCTGCCGCCTTTTTTCG
>CAZQFD010000103.1:0-4365 GCA_964592535.1 uncultured Lachnospiraceae bacterium
CGGGGGCGCTGTGCGGCTTAGGGGGAGCGGTGCTCAGTATGGGACAGGTCACCCTGTTTACGGAGGACATGAGCGCGGGGCGAGGATATATAGCGATGGCGTCTGCCAGCATGGGGCAGGCCCATCCGCTCATCATCATAGCCTCGAGCCTGTTCTTTGGACTATGTCAGGCAGCGGGGACGCTGTTGCAGAACGTTATACCCTCGCAGCTCACCCTCACGATACCCTACATAGCTACGGTGATCACGCTCTCGATATTTGGTGCGAAAAAGTTCGCGAAGAAAAAAAGGAGATAGGTAATGAAAGAAGAGAAAAAAGTTTTACCCTGCATTGCCCTCTGCGAGGGAGATATCCATCCGCGGGTACTTACCTGCGGAGATCCAGCGAGAGCGAAAAAAATTTCCGATAAGTTGGACGATGCTGTATGTCTTGCACAGAATCGGGAGTATCATAGCTATTCCGGCACATGGAAAGGGATCCCGGTGACAGTCACATCTCACGGTGTGGGGGAAGGCGGGGCTGTGATCGGCTTCGAGAGCCTGTGTCGTGCAGGTGCGAAGGTGATCATCCGTGTGGGCACCTGCGGAGGTATGCAGAAGGAGATCACCGAAGGTAGTCTGATAGTTGCGAAGGCTGCCTGCAGAGAGGACGGAGTGACAGAAAAGATGCTTCCTCTCTCTTATCCCGCGCTAGCCGACGTAGAAGTGATCGAAGCACTGAGACAGAGCGCGAAGGATAAGGGTGTGCCTGTGCACGAAGGGATCGTACTGACGCAGGCCCTGTTTTATCCCGGACTGCTGGAATCTACGGTTCGTTTATATATGAAGGCTGGCGTGATCGCCATGGAAAATGAGGTGGCGGGCCTTCTGGTAGTGACTAGTCTTCATGGAGTAAAGGCAGGAGCCATTTTAGCGGCGGACGCCCCGGCCTTTGAACTAGTGGGAGTAGACGGTTATCAGCCGGATCCCGATATGCTCAAAAAGGCGGTGGAGCAGGAGATCGAGATCGCGCTGGATGCAGTCATACGGGTGGATATTGGGCCATGATAGAGCTTTTATGATTTATCGCCCATAAGTAGACAGTATACAAAATACACAAAATTTTAGACAAAAGTTTGGAGGCAAAAATAAAAAAAGTCATATAAAATCTCTAATAAATGGGGTAAAATAACGTCATAAAAAGAGGTTTGAGCTATGAGGTGCGGACAAAAAGTCAGACTCTTACACAGTTTGCTCGACGATGAAGTATTAAAAAGAGCGGATAACTACAGCATTACGACTACAGGATCCCCAAAAAGGAGGTAAAAAATGACTGATTTGAAAGTACGTATCCTGGAAAGGATAAAGGAACTTGAACCAGAGACTGTTGCGCTTCGTAGACATATCCACGAGTTGGCCGAGATCTCCAATATGGAAGTCGACACCAGCGCTTTCGTGGAGGGAACGCTCAGAGAATATGGGTTCACAGACATCCACCGTCCGACCGACTATTCTATCATAGCCGTGCTCGACACCGGACGTGAGGGCCCCCGTCTTGCCATGAGAGCCGATCTTGACGCGCTGGCAGTCGCTGAAAGCGAGACAAACCTCAAGAACCCCAGAGTGTGCCGTTCCCGTACTCCGGACAAGACCTGTCACGCCTGTGGGCATGACGCCCATTCGGCCATGTTGCTTACGGCGGCCAAGGTGCTCCTCGAGGAGAAGGACGAGCTTAGGGGCAAGTTCTATATCTGCTTTGAGCAAGGCGAAGAGACAGGCGGCATAGGTTCCGCAGGTATAATCAATTGGCTCACGGACCAGGGCGGCGTTGATTCAGTATGGGCTATACATGTGCTCAACTATATCGAGAGCGGCAAGCTCTGCGTAGACCCCGGCCCCAGGATGGCAGGAGCCGTAGAGATCAATACTATAGTTCACGGAAAGAGTGGCCATGGCTCAAGGCCTGACCAGTCCATAAATCCCGTGTACTGCGCTGCCAACATCCTCACCAACATGGCTACGGCCCAGGTGAACCGTATTAACGTTGAAGAAACTGTTACCATGGGATTTACGTCCATAGAGGGCGGCGGCGGTTCCGGAAATATCATCCCCGAGGACTGCCTCATAAAGGGATCGTTCCGTTTCTTCGACCATGACGCGGGCGTTGCATCAGCTGAGCTCTACAAGAAGGTAGCTGAAGACGTAGCCGACATCCACGGCTGCACAGTAGAATTTGCGGGCCGCAGTGGCGTAGTAGTATGGCCCTGCGTAAACGATGAAAAGTTCAGTGCCCTAGCGAAGGAGGCCATTGAGGAGATGACTCCCGACGGCACGGTGGTATCCGTTCCTAAGTGGTATGCTTCCGAGTCCTTCAGTCGCTATTTGAGCGCCTTTGGCGGAGTATTCTGCCATCTTGGCATAAAGAACGACGAATACGGAAGCGGAGCAGCTCATCATAATACCTATTTCGATATAGACGAAGGAGTTCTCTCCCTCGGGGTTACAGCTTCTGTGGCATATGCACTTAAGCTCTGCGCAAAAGAAAGTTAAAAATAGCGAAGCCGGAAGGTCAGGGCAAAAAGACGAAACCAAGAAAGCCCGAAAAGGTAAAGGCCTGCGGTTTGCTCCATTCTGTGGGGGGGGAATAGGCACGACGTATGATCAAAGGGTCACTCAGGCCCAAAAGAAGATCGATCGGCTGAGGCCAGAAGATAAAATGCAAGTCTGAAAGAGGGAAAGGAGAACTAGATGTATGGCTAAAAAAGAGCAAGGCGAAAAGAAAACTTTTAAGATGCCACATCTGCTTTGGATAATGCTGACACTGCTTGTTATAGCAAGTATACTTACTTATATAATTCCGGCAGGGCAGTTTGCTACAGATGAGGCTGGAAACATCCTGGGGGATCAGTTCAATTATCTGGGGTATCAGACCCCCGTCAATCCGTGGGAGATGCTGCTCCTTGTAGCAGACGGTTTCTCGGGCTCTGCAACGGTCATCTGCACTGTCATGACCATGGGCGCCATGACAGGAGTGGTGCTTGCAACGGGAGCCTTCGACGACATACTTAACTGGGCTATCTATAAGCTTAAGGATAAGGGCGAGATGCTTCTTATCAGCGGGCTTTTTATCCTCATGGTATATCTGGGTTCCTTCGGAGGCTCCGATGCTCTGATAGCGGTGGTGCCTATAGGAGTGATCTTCGCAAAGAAGATGAAGCTCGACCCCATATGCGCCGTAGGCGTTACGACCTACGCCACCCTCATAGGCTTCGGTACCGGCCCCACTAAGCAGTACCTTACCCAGAGTATGATGGACGTTCCGATATACGGAGCCTTTATTACCATGTTCATAAGCATGAACATCTTCATGGTGCTTGGCCTTGTGTTCCTGCTTTCGTATGTTAAGAAGATAAAAAAGGATCCCACCAAGTCCCTCATGTGGGCAGAAGGCTGGAATCCCGCGAATATGGAGGTCAGCGCCGAGGAAGAAGCGCAGCTCGGCCGTGAAGTAAAGCTTCCCAAGAGTTCAGTGCTTATAATACTGGTATTCGCGCTCCAGTACGTCATCATAGTCAGCTACGCCCTTTCAGGCGGTACGAACAGCCAGCCCCTCATGGTGGCCCTGGCAATCATCGTAGCCATAGTCTGTGGCGCGATAGCAGGTTTCAGCCCCGATAAGCTTGGAAACGAGTTCGTAAAGGGCCTTCAGTCCATGGTGTTCGTATGCTACGTTATAGGCCTCGCAAGGGTCATGTCCCTTGTTATGACCAACGGCAATATACTCCACACCATAGTTTATGTGCTCACCAGGCCCCTTATAGGACTTCCCGACGCGGTATCGAGCATAGGTATGACCGCCATCATCTCGGTGATAAACATAGTCATACCTTCGGCTTCCTCCAAGGCTGCCATACTCGTGCCCATCATCAAGCCCATATCGGAGACCCTCAATATGGATCCCAACCTGGCAGTTCAGGCCTTCCAGTACGGCGACGGCTTTACGAACATCGTATCGCCTTTCCTCGGCTGGACCATAGGTTCCTGCGCCATGGCAGGAGTTCCGTTCCCTACATGGGTAAAGTGGGCCCTTCCCAAGGTGCTCTGCTTCTTATTCGTAGGCTTTGTGATAATGTACATACTGACAGTCTCCGGCTGGACTGCGTTCTGATGAGTTTATTTAAAAGTTCATATTGACTTGAAGCCCTGTGGTTCGATGGTATTTATTTACCGGAGCCCAGGGCATTTTGATTTGAAATATGACTTAGGATCTATCCTATTTCTCGCACCGGCAAGGAACCTCCTGCGTATTTCATCGTGATTTTACATTGTGATAAACACCTTATTCCTCTCTGAATAAAAAGCTTTTTATTCGGAGTATCTTTTGAGC
>CAZQFD010000104.1:0-4297 GCA_964592535.1 uncultured Lachnospiraceae bacterium
CCTGCCGTAGAGACGACTCAATCAGGCCCCGGGATCATCTCTGACGCTCCTCCCGGCCTCTGAGTATGGATGTTGTTAAAAGAGTACACATACGAGCCCTTTTTTAGGGACCCGTGTGTGTACTTTTTCTTATACTTTCTTGTATTCATAATTCATAATTGTTATAATATTGCCAAGATCATGCTTTCATGGCGGTCTTTTTTAGCTCAAACGTATTTGATATATCTAAATTAGGAGGTCAAGATTTCCAATGGCACGCAAGATGAAAACCATGGATGGAAACCAGGCTGCTTCGCACGCGTCATACGCGTTCACAGAGGTGGCGGCTATCTATCCCATCACGCCGTCATCAGTCATGGCTGAGCACACTGACGAGTGGGCTACCGACGGCAGGACGAACATTTTCGGCCAGACCGTGCAGGTCACCGAGATGCAGTCCGAAGCAGGCGCCGCCGGAGCCGTGCACGGTTCACTGGCAGCAGGCGCGCTGACGACAACTTATACAGCTTCACAGGGACTTCTTTTGATGATCCCCAATCTTTACAAGATCGCGGGTGAGCAGCTCCCCGGCGTATTCAATGTATCCGCGAGAGCAGTGGCTTCCCACGCACTCTCGATATTCGGAGACCACTCTGACGTCTATGCCTGCCGTCAGACCGGATGTGCCATGCTCTGCGCTTCTTCCGTTCAGGAGGTCATGGATCTGACTCCCGTAGCGCATCTTTCCGCCATAAAGGGCAGGATCCCTTTCATCAACTTCTTTGACGGATTCCGTACTTCTCACGAGCTCCGAAATATAGAGACTTGGGATTATGAGGACCTTAAGGATATGGCCGATATGGACGCTATACAGGCATTCCGCGATCATGCTCTTAACCCCAACTCCCCCTGCCAAAGAGGTTCCGCTCAGAACCCCGACATCTTCTTCCAGGCAAGAGAGGCCTGCAATCCTTACTATGACGCTCTTCCCGCTATCGTGCAGAGCTACATGGACAAGGTAAATGAGAAGATAGGCACGGATTACAAGCTGTTCAACTACTACGGAGCACCCGACGCCGAGCACATCATCATAGCTATGGGCTCGGTAAATGATACTATCGAGGAGACCATCGACTACCTTACCAAGCAGGGCAGGAAGGTCGGAGTGGTAAAGGTACGTCTTTACAGACCGTTCTGTGCGGAGGCACTCATCGAGGCCATCCCCGACAGCGTAAAGGTCATCTCCGTACTTGACAGGACGAAGGAGCCCGGAGCCTTGGGAGAACCTCTGTACCTGGACGTGGTAGCGACCCTTCGCGAGTCGAAGTTTAAGGACGTGACCATCCTTTCCGGCCGTTACGGGCTTGGCTCTAAGGACACGGCTCCCAACCAGATCGTAGCCGTATATGACAACACCGAGAAAAAGCGCTTCACCGTAGGTATAGAGGACGATGTGACACATCTGTCTCTGCCTCTCGGCCCCGCTATCGTCACCACTCCCGAAGGCACTACGAACTGTAAGTTCTGGGGCATCGGCGCGGACGGTACGGTAGGCGCTAACAAAAACTCCTGTAAGATCATCGGCGACAACACCGATATGTATACGCAGGCTTACTTCGATTACGATTCCAAGAAGTCGGGCGGCGTCACCATGTCCCATCTGAGATTCGGTAAGGATCCCATCAAATCCACCTACCTTATCCACAGGGCCGACTTCGTAGCCTGCCATAAGCCCGAATACATCAGAAAGTACAACATGGTACAGGAGCTGGTAGACGGCGGTACCTTCCTTCTGAACTGCCCTTGGAACGCCGAGGAGCTTGAGACTCATCTTCCCGGACAGGTCAAGAAGTATATCGCCGAGCACCATATAAACTTCTACACCATCGACGGCGTTAAGCTCGGTATAGAGACCGGCATGGGCCCTACGAGGATAAATACCATACTTCAGTCGGCGTTCTTTACGATCACCGGCATCATCCCCGAGGAAAAGGCTCTTGAGCTCATGAAGGAAGCCGCTAAAGCTACCTATGGACGCAAGGGAGATGATGTAGTAAAGAAGAACTGGGACGCTATAGACGCCGGTGCTCAGCACATCGTAAAGGTAGACGTGCCCGAGTCATGGAAGGACGCTGAGGACGAAGGACTTGACTATCCCGTAGCCAAAGGCGCGAGGAAAGACGTCGTAGACTTCGTAAACAACATACAGACGAAGGTATCGGCTCAGGAGGGTAACAGCCTTCCTGTATCCGCATTCGTTGCTTATGTAGACGGATCTACGCCTTCGGGCTCCGCCGCTTACGAGAAGCGCGGCATAGCGGTAGACGTACCTTCATGGATACCTGACAACTGTATCCAGTGTAACCGCTGCGCATATGTATGTCCTCACGCGGCTATAAGGCCCGTAGCTCTTACGGAAGACGAGTCCGCAAACGCTCCCGCTGGTATGCAGATGAAGGCTATGACGGGCTTCGCCGATAAGAAGTTCGCTATCATAGTTTCTTCGCTCGATTGTACGGGCTGTGCTGCCTGCGCAAACGTATGTCCCGGTATGAAGGGCGCAAAGGCTCTGGAGATGATACCTCAGGAACAGGCTACCTCTCAGGCTGCTTTCGATTATGCCGCAGAGCTTCCCGAGAAGACGGATGTCATCGAGAAATTCAAGGCCAACACGGTAAAGGGCTCCCAGTTCAAGAAGCCGCTGCTTGAGTTCTCAGGCGCTTGCGCAGGCTGCGGAGAGACACCTTACGCTAAGCTCATCACCCAGCTCTTCGGAGACAGGATGTATATCGCGAACGCTACAGGTTGTTCCTCTATCTGGGGCAACTCCTCGCCTTCTACGCCTTATACGGTCAACGAGAGGGGACAGGGCCCCGCGTGGGATAACTCCCTGTTCGAGGATAACGCCGAGTTTGGCTACGGTATGCTCCTCGCTCAGAACGCTATCCGTGACGGCTTAAAGACCAAGATAGAAAGCCTGGTCGCTGATACCAAGAATGAGGCTGTAAAGGCCGCCGGTCAAAAGTGGCTTGACACCTTCTCGATCGGCGCCGAGAACGGCGTGGCTACGGACGAATTGGTGAAAGCTATCGAGAGTTGCGACTGCGGCTGCGACAGGGCCAAGGACATCCTTTCCTATAAGAACTTCCTCTCCAAGAAGAGCCAGTGGGTGTTCGGCGGAGACGGATGGGCTTACGACATCGGCTTCGGCGGTCTCGACCATGTTATCGCGTCCAACAAGGACATCAATATCATGGTATTCGATACCGAGGTATACTCCAACACAGGCGGACAGTCCTCTAAGGCTACCCAGCCCGGAGCTGTCGCTCAGTTCGCCGCAGGCGGTAAGGATGTAAAGAAGAAGGATCTCGCTTCCATCGCTATGAGCTACGGTTATGTATACGTCGCTCAGATCGCTATGGGCGCTGATATGAATCAGGCTATCAAGGCCATATCCGAGGCCGAGGCATATCCCGGACCTTCGATCGTGATCGCGTATGCTCCTTGTATCAACCATGGTATCCGTAAGGGCATGGGTAAGGCTCAGACCGAGGAACAGCTTGCCGTTGAGTGCGGTTATTGGTATAACTTCCGCTTCAACCCCGCCGCTAAGGAGAAGAAGTTCACTCTCGACTCCAAGGCTCCCGACTTTACGAAGCACAGCGACTTCTTAAAGGGTGAGGTACGTTATTCATCGCTCTCACTTAAGAACCCTGAGAGAGCCGCTAAGCTTCAGGCTCAAAACCTTGCGGACGCTGAGGAGAGGCGTAGATACCTTGAAGGCCTTGTAGAGCTTTATAAATGATCTAAGGCTCACATAAGCTAAAATACTAAACATAAAGGATCGGGACTTTGAAGAGCCCCGGTCCTTTTCGTATGTTGTGAACATTTGTCTAAATATCCCAACGAATGCAGACCCGCTGATCTGCGACAGAGGGGTACGCAAAGAAAGATATATGGCATAAAGAAGAAGACTCTGAAAGCCCATGACTGGCTTTATTGGGTGCAGATTTTCAGCGTCGGAAGAGCCATTCCGGAGATCAGGAAGGTAGACTTTTCGGTTGAGTGAAAATAAAAATTCTATATACAAAGTCAAATCCCATACTGAAGACTAAATTCGATATTTTAGGGTCTGATGCGATCCGTCAGCCCCTTTAAAGTGGGATCCACCCAGATAATGATCGCTCTTCTGCTGTAAGATCGTATGCCAATAAGACAACCGGGATCTATCCTGTAAGACTAGATCCCACTTGTCTGGCGGGTCCGGTATGGAGCCTTCATCCGCAGATCTGCTTTATTATCTGGTTTTATCTTTTCA